>JBPCTA010000369.1:0-18176 GCA_051006595.1 Pirellulales bacterium | reverse complement strand
TGGGCCGCTGCAGTCGCAAGGCGAGCCTCTCTCCACCGGCCGCTGCTGCCGTCGTGACGTCGATCTGATGGCGGACGCCCCTGAGGAGAACGGCAAACGCCCCCCGCTGGGCTCGGTTCGGCTCCGTGCCGGCGATATCAGCCATCACCTTGATGGTCGAGATCACGCCCCGACCATCGTCAGCCGACAGCTTTTCGAGATCCTTGGCCGCACCCTCGATTCCGGCTCGGACCACACACCCCTTATCATCCTGCTCAAACAGCAGTTTGTCGGCCTCAGAGCGAATCGCGGCGAGCAGCAGTTGCTGCGTCTTGAGCACGTGTGCCGAGACCTTCGCCGTGGCCTTGCCCCCGAGCGGGATCGACATCACCGTCGTGCCGTCTTTCTTCAGGAACGTGAAGGTGTCCCCTCCTGCCGGCTTCTTCGCCACGGCGGTGCGTTTGCCGCTCTTGCCGGAGGTCGCCTTCCCAGGCTCGCCGGAGAGACGTTCCCGCCAGCTGCCGACCAGCTGGGACCATTGCTCTTTGAGGGTCAGCGGCCGCGAGGCCTGCCGGCTGGGCGACCACGGCACCGCGTGCTCCCGGAGTTCGGTGAAGAGATTCCGCAGTCCCTGGCGGACGAAGATCTTCCGGGAATCGGGCAGTGACGGGTCTCGGCCACGGATGAAGAGCGTCGCGGCCACCAGCAGCACCGCCCATGCGGCCGGAATCGTCCACCAGAACCCCAGCAGGAAACAGGCCAGGAGCCCGACGCCGATCAGCTGAAAAACGAGGTTCCACCGCTGCGATGCTGCCTCCCCCATACGACTGCCGGTGCGACGAACCCAGCGGGCGGCGCCGAGGCAGACGGCGATCGTCAGGCACAGCAGCCCCGTCACCGCGAACGCAGCCCAGGGCACTCCCTGAAACGAGGGCACGTCGACCATCGCGACCGGCCACAGCGCTGGCAGCGGGCAAGCGGCGGCCGGCCGTTTGAGCCGAGGTCGGTCGATGCGTGTGCCGCCGTCATGCATGAAAAAAGGTCGTCCGCTGCCTTCGGCTGCCCGCCGAGCCGAGAGCGAAGTATACAACCGCAGGAATGCCCGCCACATCGGGATCAACGGGGCGGCATGGTGCGCAGGTGTCCACCGCCTGACGACGGTGTACATTCGAAGGACTGCCATCCGTTTCACATGGGGACACCATGAGTATCGAGCACGCGTTCGCCCCTATCCGCTCGCGCCACGCCCTGCGGCCGAAGGTTCGGCGGCGGGGGATCACGCTCGTCGAGGTCCTGGTGACGATCTCGCTGATCGCGATCCTCTCGGCCCTCTTGCTGCCGGCCCTCGGCATGGCCCGGGAGGCGGCCCGCAAGTCGTCGTGCATGACGAATCTGGCCTCCATCGCCAAGGCCTTCTCGGCCTATGACGCGGCCAAGGGACAGCTGCCGGGCTGGCGCAATACGCAGGACATGTATTCCACGACCTTGCAGGCATCGACTCCGACCAAGGCTCGCGTCTCGTGGACGGTGACCGTCATGCCCTTTCTTGGTGAAAGGGAAATCTTCGCCTGGTACGAGACCTTCACCACGCCGACGGGTATTGACTCCGCCGTGACCAACAAACGGATCCCCAGGTACATCTGCCCGAGTCTGGCCGTCGAGCAACAGGAAAAATATCCGGCTTCGATCGCCTACGTGGGCAACGCAGGCACCGGTGCGGTCGTGCTGAAGGACAGCGTCAAGCAGTATCGGGGCGATGGTGCGCTCGTCGATGCCGTGGGCAACGAGTCTGGATCCTCCTGGAAATATCAGCCAACGAAATACTCCCTCGAAACCATCGGTGCCGCGGATGGAGAGAGCAGCACGGCACTTCTGGCAGAGCGGACCGGACTGGCCGTGCCCAAGGGATTGAAGTGGTCGGATAATCCCCTCCCCGCCACGAATGACGGGCTGGTCGCCCCCGAAGCCCACGTGTTCTTGCAGCCACGCGGAATCACATCCGGGTCGGTATACCCAACGGATCGGAAGACCGGCAACACGTGGATGAAGCTCTCGGCCGACATGGGCCTCCGCTATCCGTCGTCGTGCCACGGCCGCGGCTACCAGCTTGCCTTCTGCGACGGCCACACGCGGACGATCAGCGACGCCATCGACCCGTGGGTCTACAGTCAGTTGCTGTCGAGCGACCAGACCGCCCGTTCTCCCAGGGTGCAGAACTGGGAAAAGTACACCGTCAATGGGCAGCTCGTGCATTACATCCTCGACGATAAAGACGTCGATAAGAAGTAGCCGCCGCAGCGGCTGTGGCCGGATGCCAGGCCGCTCGTGAAAAAGACCCCCACGCCTCACGGCGTTGGGCTTGTACGAACATCAGGCTTCGCCGCCTCGTGAAAGCCGGCCGGCGGCGGGAAGACCCGATCGGGATCGACACCGTCGGCCGTGGCCTGGGATCGCAGCGTCTCGCCAAGCCGCCCCCAGACCCGTTCCCGGAGCTCATCCGGCGTCCAGGCCCAGATCCGGGCCCGCACGAGCACGGGGATCGATTCCCGCTTCATCACGCTCTCGAAGGAAGCGTCAACGAGCTCGGGAAACGGCGGGAGTCGGGCCTCCTTGGCGATGTGCTTCGTGCCCGGCGCGGACGCCCCATACCGCCGGTCATAGAGGGCATAGGCCAGCCCCACGAATCGGTGGAACGTGTCGAGGCGGCCCTTCGCGAGGCCGTCGAGCATCGCCCGCTGAATCATCGCGTCGATGAACTGCCGGGTGTTGGAGACATCGATGTCCATCACCTCACCGAGCCGCATCACCAGAAACCCTTCGAGGCCCTCGCTGTAGAGTGGCTGGCCGGAGCGGCCCGACTCCTCGACGATCGTGAGCAGCTTGCCAAAGCAGCCGGCAGCCTGTGGTTCGTCTCCATACAGATAGGAGAATACCGTCGCCTGCTCGAGAAACGATTCGTAGCCCCGCAGCAGGTCGTCCACGGTGGCTCGACCAAACTCCGCAGCCGACACCCCCGCAGCTGAGTTGATGAGCTGCATCGCATTCTGGATGCCCCGTTCGTACCCGTCGATGAACCGCGGGTCGGGTAGGATGTCGATCCGGTCGGAGAGCGGATCAAACTCGATCCGGCCGCTGCGCATCAGATGCTGAAGATTGCCCAGCCTCGTCTTGACGATGCTCAGCGCGTGGAGAGACGCCCGCTGCGACCCCTGCCGGCCCAGGGCGAGGCCCCGCTCCGACCAGTAGATGCCGTGGGCATGCGGATGCCCCCAGTCGAGCGGCCCATACCGCTCCATCTGCTCGAGCATGAATGACGGATTCATGTGATAGCGGTCGATGAGCACCCGTTTCTGGAGATGGGGCACGAGCCTGTCGAAGACCGCCGTCGAGAGTTGTGAATCCGCGAGCAGGGCCTCCATGAGCTCCCGATTCGTGCCTGTCGGCAAGGCCCTGCCCGCAAGAAGCTTCGTGTCGAGCGAGCTGGTGTAGAGCGCCGCGCGACCGAGCATCCGGAGAAAGTTCTCGCCCGGCTGCTCGCCATGCTTCTCGAGCAGTGCCAGTGCGGCGGTGATGTCGGGGTCCTTTCGCAACAGTTCCAGATCGTCGGCTGCGTCGGCAATCCTGCGGAAGCGTGCGATCGCCTCGGCAGAGGTCTGGCCGCCGGTCGTATCGCCCAGCACCTCACGAAACTCCCGCACGAGTCGGGCCTTGTAGTACCAGTGCTCACGGTCCGTCTTGCCGCCAATCTTGTGAAAGAAGATCCAGCCGAGTTCGATCGGCAGGTTGGCGTCGGTGGGATTGAGCGGAATACCCCGCTGCCGCAGCAGGTCGATCCCGCGATTGATCCAACTCCAGCGTTCGGCGGGCACCTTTGTGCAGACCGACACGTTGTAGGCCAGATTCCAGGCCTGGAATCCCCAGACCTTGGGAAAGCGTGGCTGCAGCGCCGTGATCCACTGGCTGAGCGTCTGCGCCTCGAAAAACTCCCCGCGATCCTGAAGTGCATCGGCACGGGCCCAGAGGATGTCGACGGCCAGTCCCCGAAATGCTCCGAGCGCCGCCGTCGCCAACGCCACGTGCGGTGGCATGCCCCTGGTGCCTTCCATCGAGACCACCAGCTGGAGTTCCTGCCGCTGCCGGGCGATCGATCGCGTCACCAGACCGGCGGCTGCCAGACTGCCGACGAGCACCGTGGCGGCGATCATCTGGACGAGCCGGTCATTCATGGAAGGCCACGCACTTTCATGTCAGGTCGCTGAACGAACCGGGTCCCGTCGCTCGAAGATGAGCCAACCGCCGAAGCCGAGCACCAGCGGAAAGACCATGCCGATCTTCCACAGGCACGACCAGACGCTCGCATCGCTGATCGCGATCCCAGTGGCCAACCTTCCCACCGCGTCGTAGTCGGCGAAGGACGGCGTCATCCAGAGCACCAGATCGGTGACAAACCCGAGTAGCATCCGCACCGCCTCGTAGAGTCGTCCCTCTGCGACCAGGCCCGCGGTGGCGGCAAGACGTTCCACCACCGCCGCCAGCGCGGAGGTGGCCGACATGTTGTAGATCCCGAGCGCATCTCGGAGGAAGCCGCTGCCAAGCGCCGCGACGTACACCACCAACGACAGCAGGATCGCCATGGGCATTCCGAGGCAGGTCGAGGCTGCGACGCCCACCGCGGCCACCATGGCCAGCTTGATCCAGATCACTGCCAGACAGCGGACGATGTTTCCGGTGAAACTGCCAGCACGATACAGCAATCGCAGGCCGTCGCCGGGCGGGAAGGTGATCGCGGTGGCCTGCGTCTCACCGGGGGGCACGAGATTGCGATTGGCGATCGTCAGCCGCAGCACTCCCTCTCCATCGACGATCTCGGCCGGGATGGGCATCACGTGCAGCGCCTGAGTCGCGAGTGTCTGCTCGAGGTGAACGCCGTCTCGGACCGGCCATGGCCGCCCGTTGAGCCAGAGAACGAACCGGACGTCGGCCAGATCGACGCCGACATTGAACGCCCGCGGCTGGAGCTGCAGCTGCAGCGGGGGACCAGCCCGGTCGAGCCTGGACAGCCCACGAAACACGAAGGTCGACACCATGTCGGGGGTCACGGTGTGCCACTGCCAGTCATACTCCTGCCGGATCCGCCGCCGGGCTGCCGGCGGATCTTTGGCAAAGCTGTCGGGGTCATCCTGCTCCAGCTGTCGGATCGCCTCGGCGATGACTGACTCGTAGTCGTCCGGGCCGTCGTGCTCCGGCTGCAGGGCGACACGGGCGGTGAGCACCTGGTCGTCCACCGCGATCCGGTCATCCGAGTCCGTCGCCGTGGTCGCGGCCAGCGCCCGGACGAACGTGGCGGTCCCCACGCCCACCAATCCGACCATCAGCAGGTTGAACAAAACGATCCCCAGCCACTTGCCGAGGAGATACTCCCAGCGCTGCACGGGCTTCACGAGCGTCATGTGAATCCGGCCCGAATCGATGTCGCCGCAGATCGTGCCGCAGGCAAGCACGATCGTGAGCACGCTGAGAATCACGCCAGCCCCGCCGAGTGCCCAGCTCAGCACGAACTGCACCCGATACTGCAGCCTCTCGCTCGGATCGAGCACGAGCGGCAGCGTGGGGATCAGCAGCACCACCAGCACCAGCAGCACCAGCGACGCCCTCATTCGGATGGCCTCGTCGATCACCGTGCGGGCGATACCCGCGATGCCGGTGGAGCCCGACAGCAGCCGCCGGATGGCGGCGAGCCCGATCCCGCAGCCCACGGCCATGCCGGTGATACCCGCCAGACCCGTGGCTGGCACGGTCCACCCATGCCGCGCCATGTGCCAACTCGTCGTCGCCGACGCCACGGCAAGGGCGATGCCGGTCGCGGTCAGCCGCCATTGCGGGGCCGCGGCACAACCCCGCCAGACGCACCAGGCCGAGAGCGCGGCCATGACAGCCATGACCGCCTGAACAGCCAGGACCACCGGCACGCCACTGGATTCGCCACCAAGCCATGCAATCCCCTCGGACACCACGACGCCAGCCCCCAGCGCGAGCACGCCCCATGCCGCGGCAGACAAGGCGGTCCGGTGCACGGCCGGTCGATCACTGAAGCGGGCGGGTTTCACGGGTCATAGCCTCGCGGGATCGTCAGCGCCGCCGCTTGACAAGGCTCTCGATGAGACCGGTATCGACCGGGCTTGTCCCCTGCTCCTGGCCGGGCTCGTTCGGGCGACTGGTCTCGTGCTCGTGGCTGGGGGTCGCCGCCAAGGACTGTGCCGGCGGGATGTCGCTCCGCAGAAAATCGGCCACCTTCCCGCCGGATCCGGCACCGCTCGTGCGGGCACCCTCGGCACGGGCCTGGTCGACGATCTCGAGAAACAGCGACTCCATCCGCCGCCGAGGCCGCTCGACCTCGACATGCTCGATCCCGTGCCGCGCGAGCACACCGCGAATCTCTCCGACGACACCGGGCGGCAGCGCCTCGGTGCGGATCGTGGTGCGATCCTCCTCGACGAGAAGTTCGTCGCACGTTCCCTCAGCCCTGACACGACCACCGTACATGATCGCCACTCGATCGCAGAGATCCTCGACATCGGAGAGCTGGTGCGTGCACAGCACCACGGTCTTGCCGCGGCGGCCCAGGTCGGCAATCAGGTCCTTGATCTGCCGCGCTCCGACCGGATCCATGCCGCTGGTTGGCTCGTCGAGGATCAGGAGCTGCGGATCATTGATCAGGCTCTGAGCGAGTCCCACCCTTCGCTGCATGCCCTTGGAAAACTCCCCCACCGGCCGATGCTCGACGGCATCGAGCCCCACCATCTCCAGCAGCATGTCGATCCGCTCCCGCCGCACCCGCGCGGGAAGGCGGAAGAGTCGGCCGTAATAGTCGAGTGTCTCGCGGGCCGAGAGGAAGCGGTAGAGATAGCTCTCCTCGGGGAGATAGCCGATGTTTCGCTTCGAGGCCACGTCGCGCGACCGGCGACCCAGCACGGCGATCCTGCCCGATGTCGGCGTCAGCAGGCCGAGGATCATCTTGATGGTGGTGCTCTTTCCCGAGCCGTTGGGGCCGAGCAGACCGTAGACCTGCCCTCGCCGCACCTCGAGATCGATTCCCTCCACCGCCCGCACCCGCGGCCGCAGCCAGAAGTCGCGAAACGTCTTCGTAAGGCCGACGCACTTGATGTCGACGCCCGCAGCTGCATCGACGGCGAGGGCCGTCGATGTTCGTGCCGCACCATCCGTCCCATCTGCCCGGTCGCTCATCACTCCCTCCGGCATCGCACTGCGGGTGTCTTGGCTCCCGTCCTTCACCTGCGGAACTCGGCCTGCTTTTCCTTGCGGGACCGAATTTGCTCCTGCTGCCGCTCCTTCTGGATCACCGGGTCGCGATCAAGTTGCAGTTCAAGCTGACCGGGCACGGTGTAGAAGGTCTCGACGTCGCCGGTCAAAATCCGCTCGCGGGCATCCTCCCAGAGTCGCGAGAGGATGATCCTCGGATTCTTTTCGTATTGCGGCAGGAGCCGTTCGAAGGTTTCGCGGTCACCCTTGACCCGCTCGACCACCTGGGTGCGGTAGGTCTTCGCGGCATTGACCACCTGCGCCACATCACCTCCGATCGACACGCCTTCCACCGCCAAATCCCCCAAGACGAGGTCGATCTCCCGCTCCGCCGTCGCGACCTCCTCGGGAGTGCCGGCCTCCGCGGCCCGCTCGAACCGGTCGAGCACGGCGACCAGCTTCTCGCTCCCCTCCCCCGCGGTCTCGCCGAGGATGCGGGCGCGATCCTGCTGGGCCGCGAGGATCCGCTGGGTACGGTCGGTCTCCGCGGTCGTCACGGCGTCAAAACTGCCGACAACGCTCAACGGGGCCGACACCTTGTCGAGCGCGAGCTGGTCGATCGTGAGCCCCGTCGCCATATCCGTGAGGGTGCGCTGTGCGATCCCGGTGGCCACCTCCCGATTCACGACGCCCTGGAGCAGGTCGTCGGCCGGATGCTGAGCCATGGCCTGCACGATTCCCTGCTGCATCACGGAGCGGACGAGCCGCTCTGCCAGCATCGCATCCCCGACGTTCGTCACGTAGGCCACCGGATCGGTCACGCGATAGGTCACCGTCCAGCGGGCGTGGGCGATGTTGAGGTCGCCGGTGACGAGCGATCCGTCGCGGACCGGATCGAGCGGCCGAGCCCGCGACAGCCGCATCTGATCTCTGGTCATTCCCCGGTCATCCACGCCGACTTCGTACCAAAACTCCTTGTCGAGCGCGAGTGTGGTGGGCCGCGTATCGACCTTGATCACCTGCTCAATGGGAAACGGGGCGGCAAGGTAGGTGCCCCGCTCCAGCACCCGTTCACCCGGCGCGCCGACGTAGTCGCCAAATCGCAGTCGGACCGCCACCTCGTTGGAACCGACACTGAAAGTGCCGCTGAGGGCATACGCGCCAAGCGCAGCGACCATCGCCACCTTCAGGATCGCGAAGCTCACGTGAAGCGCTTCGGCGAGCGACTGCTGAGCCGGGTCGAGCGGCTCCAGCTCGTCCGCCGGGGTGTTCCGCGGGCTGCCGGCGTGAACGCTCATCGGCCATTTCCCCGGGCGGCGGGCCGAGCCGGGCTCCCGGGCTGAACGCCCGGGCGATCCGCCTGACCGGGATCGCGATTGAACCAGTCGAGGATACCGAGGCTGTCGGCCGAGAGCACGAAGGTGGTGTTGTGGTCGAGCATCTTCTTCAGCGCCTCGACCTTGCGGAGAAATATCGCGAACTCCTCGTTCTTGGCGAAGCTCTCGTATTCCTTCGAGGCTTCGCGATCCCCCTGCGATCGGATCGCCTGCGCCCGCCTTTCGGCAAAGGCCAGGATCCGATCCCGGGAGCTCTTGGCCTCGCTACGAATCGCCGAAGCCTGAGCCTGCCCCTCTTGGAGCGCATTCTCGGCGAGCCGCTCCCGGGTCTTGATCATCGTTTCGAAGATTTTCTCGGTGGTCGCCTCCGGCAGGACGATCTTGGAAATGCCGACCGTTTCCACTTCGAGTCCATAGCCCGACTGGACGAGCGACTCCGCCAAGGCCTTTCTCGCCTCCTCTTCGATCGTGGCCAGTTTCACCTTGTCACGATCGAGATTGACCAACTCGTCGAGCCGGTAGCGGCTGATGATGCCGCGGATCTCCCGGAGTCGGCTGGAGAGTTGACGCGACGCCTCGGCTGGGTCTTTGAGCGTGACGTAGAAATCCAGGGGATTCTTGATCCGCCAGGTGAGGTAGGTGCGAACGATCACGCTCTTACCATCGGCCGTCTGGAGCTCTTCGATCTTGTCATCGAGCAACTGCAGCCGCGTGGAGTAGTGAGTGACCTTGTTGATGGGCCATGGCAGCCGCCACTTCAGCCCCGGGGTGCTCACGACGCTTTCCTCGTCGGCTTTATCGAAAGTCGTCCGCACCGCCACCTGGTCGTAGCGGACCTGGTAGAGAAACATGTGCGACAGGAGCGTCGCGGTGATCAGGGCGGCGATCAGGATCGTGAACGAGTTTTTCATGGCGAATCTGGGATGGAGGGACCCATGGGATCGGGCGGAGTCGAGGCAGGCAGGGGATTCATGATCGAGGGTGTCATCATGGCAAAGACTCATGGCTCCAAGAGCGTGTCGAGAGCCGATGTCGGATCACTGAAGTCCATTTGGAGGATCGGAAGATCTCCCTGATCGCCCGCGATGATGAACTTCCGGCGCTCGGCCAGGCCATCGGCGAGCACTTCAAGAAACTTCCGCACCCGGTAGTAGTCGGGCGACTTCTGGAAGGCCAGCAGTTCGCCGGCGAACCGCTCGCGGGCGCTCCGCTCGCCCACGGCCTTCGTCCAGCGATATCCCCGCGCCGCGTGGATCAGTTCGGCCGCCTCGCCCCGCGCCTCGCCGAGCAGCGTCTCGATATCGAGTTCCTTTATCGAGATCTTGCGCCGCGTCTCCTCGTCGACATCCCCTCCAGACGCCCGCAGGGCGTCGAGTTCGAGAATGGCGGCGTTGATCCTATTGCTGTGCGCGACGGAGCCAGCCACGGTGGCGAGGGTTGCGACGGCCTCCTTCCAGCCCGACTGGATCAGCGTCTCCCGCTCCTGCTGGGAGCCGATCTGCCGATGGAAGGCCCTGGCCACCCGCCCTCCCGGAGGTTTGAGCGACGTGACCGACACCCCGACCACCTCCAGGCCGAGACGGAGCCGATCGGCGCGTTCCTGGATCGTCTGTTCGAGCGCGCTGCCGCCCTCGGTGCGGCCGCGGCTGAGCACGGCATCGAGGTCGCGGCTCGAAAAATAGCGGGTCGCCTCCTGTTGCGCGATCAGGGCCAGCGTTTCCCGCGGGGCCAGCGAGCCCTCGAGAAACTCGAGCAGATCCCGCACCCGGTATTGAACGACCACGTCGGCGCTGACGAGCGCCAGGCCGCCCCCCGCGACGCCGTCGGTTCGCGTGTCGAGCGCTGTGGGGTAATACTCCATGCCGATCAGGGCCAGCCGGTCATCGCCCGTCGTCCAGAGGATCGCCTCGTCATTCACGCCGCGGCCCGCGGGATCGCTCGAGACCGTGATCTGCAGCACCTTACCGACGGGATAGGTCGCGGCCGTCTCGATCGGCCAGGGCAGTTTGAGATGGATGCCGGGGCCACGGGCGGCCCCCTCGATCCCGCCGAATCGCGTCACGACGCCCTGCTCGTCGGGACCGACGACGAGCAGCGTCGAGAGGGCCAGCAGCACCATGCCTCCGAGGATCGTCAGCGGCGTCACCGCGCGGCCCAGCAGCCGATAGAGCCAGCTCCTCGACACTTCGACGCCGAACTGGTAGTTGATCAGTTCGCCGAGCACCGTTCCCAGCGATTCGGGTGCGGTGAGCAGCCCGAGAATCCTGCTGTCGAACGCCGGCCGCGGGATCTCTCCGGGCCGTTTCGGACGATACGCCTCGAGCAGGCTCGTGAGCAGAATCTCGCCGCCCATCAGCAGCATCACGACCGGCACGGCGACGGCTACGATGCGGAAAAACCTGGTGTCGTCGAGGAGTGCGGCGACGATGGCGGCCACGAGCACCATGGCCGCCATCACGAAGCAGCTCATGAAGTAGGTGGCCCCGCCCCGCAGCAACTGCCAGTCGCGCACCCGCGTGTAGCCGCTGATCCAGCGGGCCGCGATGAAGGCCACGAAGGCGATGGCCGCCGACAGGAAGAGCAGCGCCACCGGATTCGACCCGGTCATCACGGTCGTGACGACCCGCGGATCGTCGCTCGCCGCCAGTCGTGCGAACCGCCAGAGGAGCACCGCTCCCGCGACGATCAGATACACCGCCACACTGACGCTCACCCCCGGCAGGCCATAGGCGAGAAGATTCGACAGCCGCTGCCGCGACTGCTGGAGCTCGTCGGACAGGTCGCCAAACCACACCGAGGCCGCGGCATCCTGCGAGGCGACCCGCTCCGAGGCGAGCGTTTCCCGCCGCTCAGACGCCTGCTGCGCGTAGATGAGGGCAAGGACGATCCAGATCGGCAGGCCGCCGAGCATGTGCCAGGCGGCCGCCTGTATCGCGGGGCTCTGCGTCCAGAGGCCGATCAGGGCGGTCGCCGCCGTCAGCACCACCAGGATCACGAGCCCGCTGAGAGCGGCTGTGGTACCGCGCCGGTGTACGAGTTGATCGTCGGTCACGAACGAGGATCCGCCATTTCGGTCGCCAGTGGTGCGCCGGTGATACCCGGTGCGATGAGCATGCTCGACAGTTTACCACCGATGAATCCAGACCGCCCGACCGGCGGGGGTAGCCAGGCCCCACGCGGTCGAGCCGGGGCCGAGTGGCACCGGCCACGCAAGGGGCTGGTAAGGTGTGGGCTGCTCGTCCGCCCGTCAGCACCGCCACTTCGCCATGCCCTTCCTCACCATCGCCCGCAATGCCTGCGTGGAGTCGATCCGTCAGCCGGTCTTCATGGTGCTGTTGATGGCGGGCATCGTGGGGCTGGTGCTCAACGTGAATCTCGCCGCCTTCACGCTCGAAGACGACGACAAGCTCTTTCTCGACCTGGGCCTCAGCACGCTGTTCCTCACGGGATTATTGCTGGCGGCATTCACTGCCACGAACGTGCTGACTCGTGAGATCGACAATAAGACCGTGCTGACCGTCGTCAGCAAGCCTGTCTCCCGGCCGGCGGTCGTCATCGGCAAATACCTCGGCGTGGCTGCGGCGCTCGCCCTCGGATACGCGACCCTCGCGGCCGTGTTTCTGCTGGCAGTTCGGCACCGCGTGCAATCCAGCGTGATGATGGACGACACCTTCGACCTACCCGTGCTGGTGTTCGCGGTGCTGTTTGGCGGACTCGCGGTGCTCGGTGCGGGCCTGGCCAACTACCTGTTCCGGTGGCCCTTCCACAGCACCTTCGTGACGAGTCTTGCCGTGGCGGTTCTCGCGGCGGTCAGTGTGGTCTCCTGCATCGACCGCAACTGGCGGTTCCAGAGCCCGCTCGTCGAATGGCAACCGCAGCTGATGATCGCGTTGGCTCTGGTGTTCGAGGCGATTCTCGTGCTCGCCGCGGTCGCCATCGCCGCCTCGACGCGGCTCGGACCGGCGAGCACGCTCATGGCATGCCTGGCGGTCTTCGGCACCGGACTTGTGAGCGAGTATTTCCTGGGCTCGGTCGTGGAGCAGGCCGTGAGCCGACCGGCATGGGTGCGGGTGGCATGCTGGCCGCTGTACGCGGCCGTGCCCAACCTGCAGTTCTTCTGGCCAGCCGACGCCCTCACCCAGGGGCACGCGATCACCATCTCGTACCTCGGCATGGTCACGCTCTACGCGGCCCTGGTGGTCACGGCGCTGCTCAGCGTGGCGGTGCTGCTCTTCCAGCACCGCGACGTCGGCTGATGCGGCAAGCGGCACACGCCCGGCGAAGTGACGCATGGATTGGCCCGGGATGAGCCCAGACCCAGCCTGCACCGCCCGCGGCCTCACCGCCGGTCGGCTTTCACGGGCGTGAACCCAGCGTGGAGGCCGTGGGCCGTGAGGCCTCGTCTTGTTCGAGCTCCTCGCCGCACCGCACCAGCCGGGCGGAGTTGAACACCACGATCAGGCCGCTGGCAATATGCAGAAGCGCCGCCATCACCGGCGACACGTAGCCTGCACCCGCCAGTGCGAGAAAGGCGGCGATGAACACGATCCCGATGATCATGTTTTGGCGGATCACCCCGACCGTGCGTCGGGAGAGCTCGATCAGGAATGGAATCCTGTTGAGGTTGCTGTTGAGCAGCGCGATGGCGGCCGAGTGGATGGCCACGTCGCTGCCGGCTGCACCCATCGCGATCGAAATGTCACCGGCGGCCAGCGCAGGCGCGTCGTTGACGCCGTCGCCGATCACGGCCACCCGGTGCCCCCGTGCCTTGAGTTGATCGACCATCTCCAGCTTCTCGTGCGGCAGCACCTCCGCCTTGTACTCGCTGAAGTGCATCTGCTCGGCCACCCGTCGGGCCACGCTCCGCCGATCCCCGGTGAGGATCACGAGCCGCTTGAGCCCGAGCATCCGCAGCCGATCGACCGCCTCGGCCGCCTCGGGCCGCGCGTTGTCTTCCAGCCCGATCCAGCCCATCAGCCGGCCGTCCTGAACGACATACAGCACGCTCAGGCCGTCGGCCTCCTCGCTCGCCTGAATCCGGTCGATGTCAGCCGCCGCCCGCCGTTCAATTCCCGTGCCTTCCCCCGTCAGCCAGCCGGCTCGGCCCACCATCACCCGCCCGCCGGCGACGGTGGCCGTGACGCCACGGCCCGCCACTTCGGCGAACGTGTCCGGCCTGGGTAGCGACAACTTGGCTCGCCGCGCCATCTCGGTGACGGCCCGGGCCACAGGATGCCGACTGTCCTGCTCGGCGATCGCCGCGAGCCGCAGCAGCTCCGCCCCATCGACGCCATCAGCGGGCGCCAACCGCGTGACCGAGAGCACGCCCGTGGTGAGGGTGCCGGTCTTGTCGAAGACGATGGCCGTGAGATTCCGAGCCGCCTCGAGGGTCACCACGCTCTTGACGAGCACCCCCAGCCTCGCGGCCGACGAGAGCGCCGCCACCATAGCGGTGGGCGTGGCGAGAATCAGCGCGCTGGGGCAGGCGACCACGAGCATCGCGATCGCGCGGCTGAAGGCCGTGTCGGGATCGCTCCGCAGGGCAAAGAAGAGCACGACTCCCACCAGCATCAGGACCGTCGGCGTGTACCACACCGCATACTGGTCGACGAGCCGCATGATCGGGGTTCGGGTCTGCTCGGCTTGGAGGATCAAGTCCTTGACGCGGCCGAGGAGCGTGTCGGCACCGGCCTTGGTCACCTCGACATCGAGCACACCGGTCAGGTTGATCGTGCCGCCGAAGACATCGTCGCCCGGGGTCTTGTCGGCTGGCAGCGACTCGCCGGTGATGCTTGCCTGATTGACGGTGCTGAGCCCCGCGAGAATGCGGCCGTCGGCAGGGATCGTGTCGCCGGGACGCACGCGAACGAACTCACCGGGCCTGAGATCCTGGGCCTCGACCGTCTCCTCGTGCTCGTCCGATCCGTCCACCCGGAGGAGCCGCTGGGCCTTCGTCGGCGCGAGCTTGATCAGTGACTCGATGCTAGCCTGGGCACCGATCGCGGTCCGCTTCTCGATCAATCCGGAAACGATCATGAAGAGGGCCACGGCGGCGCTCTCCTGATACTTGCCCGTCGCCGCCGCCCCGACGACGGCCAGGGCCACCAGCGCGTTCATGCCCGCTTGGCCTCGAACAAGATCCCTGACAGCGGCGGCGACCAGCGGCGCTCCGAGCAGGAGCGTCGCCAGCGCGGCGGGCACCGCGGGATAGAAATCCTTCGTCCAGAGGATTTGGGCCACGAGCGAGCAGACCAAAAACGTCGCCCCCACGAGCGTCACGACGATCTGATACCGCAGTGCCCTGCCCACGGTGGCGTCGGCAGCCGCATCGGCGGCGGTGCCGCGTGGCTCGGACATGCCGGAAGGATCGTCGATGGAAGCCGTCGCCGCAGCCATGGAGCCAACTATAGCCAAATGAAACGCCGACCAGGCGGCTTTTTATGGCGTTGCATCGAGAAGAATGTGGGGCTGCATGTCCGAGCCCCCGGGCGGTCAAACAAAACCCGCGGCCGCCCGAAGGCGGCCGCGGCATGATGGGTTTTCATCCGAGCAAAAGTCGGTCACTCGATGCCGGTCGTGGAGTTCCGCAGACGGCGGGTCCACATCTGGTCGGCCACCTCCTGGAAGCTCAAGTCCGTGGCGGTCTCCGTGGCCTTATTGCCCAGATACCCGTCACCAGCGCCGGTGCCGGTCGCGGGCGCCGTGTCCTGCACCTTCTCCACGTGGAGATCGGCGAACAGAACCGGGGCATGGCCGCCCTTTCCGCCGGCGACCTTCGGCTGATGGAGCGGCTCAATCACGGTGAACTCATGGATCTGGACAGCGGCCGGCGAACCAACCACGGCAGCGGGACCAGTCACGGTCATGCCGCCTGAAAAACTCTGGGCGAGTGGGTCCTGAGCCTTGGCGATCTGGCTGCCCACGAAGGTGTTGATCGTGGTCGCACCGGCAACGGACACCACGCTCGCATCGGACCGGGCTGGGCCCATCAGCGCCACCCGGGCAGCAGTCGTGTTGCCCTGATTGATGTGATTCTGGGACAGCGGACCATCGCCCGTCGAAATCCCCCTGTTGCCAGGGGCATAGCCGTCGGCATTGCTTGGATCACCGCGGCTGAAGTGCCAGGTGGTGGCATAGTTGGTGTTGTAGCCCTGATTCCAGACTTCTTTCTGCTGGGCACCGGTGCCGAAGAAGGTGCCGGTGGAGGTGATTCCGGATGCCCAACGTCCATCGGCTTCACCGATGGTCTGATTGGAACCGGTGGTGGCCCCCATATATTCAGCCGAGGTCAGGCTGATACGGTTGCGACTTGCCTGATCCAAGGCCTTGCCGGGCTGGGAAACCTTCGTCTGGATCAGGTCGGCGACCCAGCCGTACTGCCGCACGTCGCCGTCGCGGAAGTGGTCGAAGGCGCCGGAGGTGTATTTGCCATCGTTATTGTTGGCATAGAGTTCGAAGCCGCGGCCGAAGCCCGACATGTTGCTGGCACTGCCCGAGGCATTCGCGGCGGCGCGGGCCGAGGACAACGCCGGCAGCAGCAGGGCCACGAGCACGCCGATGATCGCGATCACCACCAAGAGTTCGACGAGCGTGAAGCCACGCCGACGAGAAGTGTTCAGCTGACTCATAAAGATTCCTTTTCGTAGAGAAGAGCCCCGCCGGACGCGGGCCGAGTAAGACATGGTACGTGCAAGGACGGTGAAAGGATCGTTTCTCCGGCCAGAAATCCCGGAGAGACAATCCCGACCGAACGCCCCTGATCTTCAATCGTACCGAGAAAACCCTGGAAAGCGACTTTCTTCACTGAAAAAAGTTCTCGCTTTGACAGGTCGTTTCTGCCGGAACACTCTGCCAAATCCCCTCAGGTAGGGAGGTCGCTGACGGCATCCCGGCACTGAAAACAGCCCTACAGCACCCGGCAGGTGCCGTCGTCACAGGTTCCGGCGATGCGATACCGATTCCGGGCCACGAGCCGGTAGAGCTTCTGCCAGAGCGGCATGGTGCCGGGAATGTGCAGGAGCACGGCGAGCGGCCAGAGCATCATGAGGTGCCGCGAGAGATAGCGCACTGCCCCGGCCCCCCGCCAGGTCCGCCCCTGCCGATCCACGATGAACATTTCCTCGAGCAGGGACTCGCGAGGGATCTCAGGAAACTCGCGGGCGACTCTCGGATCGTGCAGCGACGTAAAGTCGAGCGTGCCGAACAGATCGAATCGACGCAGCATCGCGATTTGACCGCGGCAGAAGCGGCATTGGACGTCGTAGATCACCGTGGCCCGAGGTGGACACACCTGCGTCGTGAGTGGGCCGATTTCGGTCATCATTGATGCAGGAAGCGACAGGAGCACTGGTATGCTCAGCAGCTCCTCTTCAGCAAACCGCAGGCGACTTTCCCAGCTAACCGACTTTCCCAGCTAACCAGAGACTCCTGGCGTCGAGTTCCATCCGAACCGACCTCTTGCCACGCAGCTCACCAGTGGCCGGTCCCGGGCATCTTGGCGGGCATGGGGGTCGAGGACTTCGCCTGGAGATTGCAGAAGTGGAGGATCGTCACCGCTCCGGCCGACAGCAGCGTCCACGGGGCCCAGTCCGGGGCTGTCACATGTTGCGGAACTCCCCGACCATCCACCGGCATCACGACCGCCGAATCAACGACGAGCATTTCAACGCCCAGCACGCAGGCGAAGATGCCCGCTGCGAGAAAACAACTCTTCCACATCGTTCCTCAGCCGCCGTCCTTCGGCGACCCCTGCAGTCACAGCCTCGATCACCCGCCGCGGCGACCTTTCCACGGCGTCCCGGAAGGTGATCGTCGCTGCCGGCTACGGACCATGAGCGAGGCATCCGCGGAGGCAGACGGCGACGGTTGTCGCGGTCGCGCAGCCATCAGGGCCCGCGGCCTTTCGGCCGGTCGGCTCTCACGCGACCCGCCGTCGAGCGTGACGATCCAGTGGCGGCTGGCTCAGGCCTCAGCCACGGCATCGCCGCCGTCGGCACCTGTGGGCCGAGCTGGTCGACGGTCGGTATCGGTGCCGGGCACGAGCAGCGGCGCGGCCGTGGATGCCTCGACGATCTGCTTGAGCTCGGCGCCATCGATCACCTCGCATTCCATCAGTCGCCGCGTGACCGCCTCGAGCGCGACCCGCCTGGTGTCGATGATCCGCCGCACCTTCACCATCGCCTCATCGATCACCCGCCGCACTTCCTCGTCGATCTCGCGGGCCGTCTGCTCGCTGTGGCTCCGGGCCGCCGGCAGGTCGCCTCCCGCGGCCGCCAGAAAGGGCGACCGGGGGCTTTCGCGGTAGGTCACGCGGCCGAGTCGGCTCATCCCGTAATCCATCACCATCGAACGGGCGATCTCGCTGGCGCGTTCGAGATCGTTCTGGGCGCCCGTCGAAACGTCGGCGTAGACCGCCTCTTCGGCGATCGTGCCGGCAAGCAGCACCTGGATGCGACTCTCGAGTTCGCTCTGCGTGAGCAGGTAGCGGTCGTCTTCCGGCCGCTGCATCGTGTAGCCGAGGGCGGCCAGGCCGCGGGGAATGATCGACACCTTGTGAACGGGATCGGTGTTGGGAAGGGAGTAGGCGACCAGGGCGTGGGC
>JBPCTA010000368.1:0-5133 GCA_051006595.1 Pirellulales bacterium | reverse complement strand
GCAGGAGATCGCGGCTGTGCTTGAATGCACCGAGAAGCGGTTTCTGCCGGATCGCTGGAAGGAGAAGGTGAGCCAGCCCGGCGGCCGGTCGCACCTCCAGGAGCGACTCGCGGCGATCCGCGACGTGATCGGCACCTGACCCACGCAGTGAATCGAAGACCACCCACCCAAGAAAGCCCCGAGGAGCGGATCACCATGACAGCCAAGACGCCCTGGTTCGATGACTCGACCGACACTCCCTTGATCGCCGAGTATGCCCGTAAACTCGATTCCTTCCTCGACGCGATCGCCGATGCGAAGATCGAGACTCGGGAACTCGACGATCAGGAGAAGCGCGTGGTTGCCCTCATGAAGGAGGTCGAACCGCTGCTCTCGCCCGAGGCGCATGAGAAGGTCACCCGCCTGCTCTGCGAGGTGACGGCGTACGACCTCATGCAGGCGCTCCACATGGCGGGCCATGCCCGCACCACGACGAAGTTCCGCGGCTGAAGCCGAGCCGGCTCCGCCGGCAGTTCCCATCCCCACGAACTCAGAGAGGCACACACCGATGTCCAGTCAGCCAAAAGCACCCTTCTGGCTCGCGGTCTGGGCCGTGATCCTCGGCCTCGTGGGAGTCGCCGCCTGGCGGGCCGGGATGCTGGATCAGTTCGGCCTCGGCCGGCCGGGTGCAGGTGGGCAGCGGCCGATGGCGGCCGGTGGCGGCGCGGCGGGACCGGCCGGTGGTGGCGGCGCTGGTGCCGCTGGAGGCGGGCTCGAAGGTATGACGGAGGCGCCCGACGTGTCGGTGCCGACGACCGTCAAGGAATACACCTTCAAGCCGGCCGAGCGCCTGCCGCCGGTGAAGGGCGTGAGCGCGTACAAGCCGCTCGAGGACGATACCATCCGCTTCGCCCTCAATGTCTGGGCCGGCTGGGCGCCGATCATCCGTGCCAACAACGGCTTCAAGCCGGGAAAGGTCTGGAGTTCCCCCGGTGGCAGGCCCTTCAAGGTGGAACTGGTGCTCATCGACGACCCTGTCCAGATGCGGGATGCCTACGCCGCAGGCGAGGTGCACATCGGCTGGGCGACACTCGACATGCTGCCCCTGTTCGTCGACAGCTTCGCCAAGGACTCACGGATCATGCCGCGGGTGTACCAGCAGGTGGATTTCTCCAACGGCGGCGACGGCATCGTCGTCCGGGAGGCCATCAAAACGGTCAAGGATCTCGCCGGCAAGAAGCTCGTGATGGCCCAGAACTCGCCGAGCCAGTTTTTCGCCCTGAACATGCTCGTGGCGGGAGGTCTCCAGCCCGCCGATGTCGAGATGATCTACGTGACCACCGCGTTCGAGGCGGCGGCCGCCTTCAATCGGGACAAGACGATCGCCGGGTGCGTGTCGTGGGCTCCCGACATCTACAACCTGGCCGAAGCGAAGGGCAACCGGATGCTCGTCACGACGCAGACCGCCAACCGCCTGATCGCCGACGT
The DNA here is from genome assembly GCA_051006595.1 of Pirellulales bacterium. Lineage (GTDB taxonomy): Bacteria > Planctomycetota > Planctomycetia > Pirellulales > UBA1268 > QWPN01. Next base: position 3,666 of record JBPCTA010000368.1, on the reverse strand, counting down.
CTGGTTTGCGCGTGCCGATTTCGCGAAGGATCACCCGGACAAGATCGAGTCGCTCGTTCGCGGCATCTTCGACGCGATGGATGAACTCAAGAGCGAGACGGCCCGGAAAGACGTGGCCCAGCTCATGGCCGACGGCTACACGATTCCTGCGGCCGACGCCCTTTCGATGCTGGGCGACGCCCATAGCACCAACTGGGCCGAGAACTACCAGTTCTTCCTCAATCGCAACAATCCCGCCAACTTCGAACGGATCTGGAAGCAGGCCTATTACCTTTATCGGCGCGTCGGCGCGATCGCCAACAATCCCGTGCCGTTCGATCAGGTGATGGATTTCTCGGTGATTCAGAAGCTGGGAGCGGAGCCGAAATATGCGGAGACTCGTGACGAATACACGACGAGCCTCCCGCCCAAGACGGTGCAGCAGATCCGGGCGGAGAACGAGGAGATTCTCACCAACACGATTGTGATCCATTTTTTTCCGAACAGCGCCGAACTGCGGAAGAAGGTGATCCGCCGCATCGACGGGAAGGACGTCGAGGAGCCGTATGACGCCAAGGTCGAGTTGGTGCTCGACGAGGTGGGAACGCTCGCCAAGCAGATGGGCAACGCTCGAATCGTCGTCGAGGGGCACACCGACAGTTCCATGAAGGGGTCTGTGCCGCCGGGGATGGTCCGCGAGCTGTCGTTTGAGCGGGCGAGGGCCGTGAAGGATGCGATCGTCGAGAAGTTCCAGTTTGACGATGGCCGTTTCGCAGTGGACGGCCTGGGCTGGGACCGACCGGCCGACGACGATCATCCCGACAATCACGCCCTCAATCGTCGCGTGGAGATCAAGGTCTACGCAGCGGAAAAGGAATGACCACGCCAACGGATCCAGCGGCGTCGGGAGTGCCGGGCTTGTCGGCGACGGAGCCGGTGAGGCCGCTGCGGGGCGAGGCCTCCGCGGCCACGGCATTTCTCTGGGGTGTGACCTGCATCGCCAGCGTGCTGGCGGTATGGTTTATCGCCACTGCGGGCGAGGCCGAGAGCCGCCTCATCAGTCCGGCGACGCTGCCGAGCCCGGGCGAGACGCTGGCGAAGGTGCCGGCGGTCGTCGGCGAGCGGAAACTCGTGGCCAACACGCTGGTGACCCTCCGGAGGGTCTGCCTGGGATTCGGCCTGTCGTCGCTGGTGGGCGTGCCGCTCGGCGTGCTTGCCGCCTGCTTCCCGGCGGTGCGGGCATTCGTGGCTCCGCTGACGATCTTCGGCCGCAACATCCCGGTGGCGGCACTGATCCCGTTGACCTTCTTCTTCTTCGGCATCGGCGAGTTCCAGAAGATGATGTTTCTGTTCATCGCCAGCGTGGCCTTCGTCGTGAGCGACACGACCGCCGCCGTGCTCGAGGTGCCGGAGCGCTATATCGACACCGCACTGACGCTCGGCGCTTCTCGGCTTCAAATCATCCTCAAGGTGCTCGTGCCACTGGCCGCGCCGGCGATCTTCAACTCCCTGCGGCTGCTGTTCGGGATCGCTTTCGGATATGTGATGCTGGCGGAAGTCGTGAAGCTCGGCGGCGATACCGGCGGGCTCGGCGACTTGATCAACGTGTCGCAACGACGGGGCGAGCGCGAGCAGATCATGATCGTGCTCGTGGTGATCCCGCTGGTGGCCTACGCGATCGACCGGCTGCTCTGGTGGCTGCAGTGCGACCTGTTTCCGCACCGCTATGGGGGCAAAGGGCAGCTGCCCAGATTCCTCCGGCGACTGCTGCATGGGGCGTCCACAGCCGGGGAGGCCCCGGCATGAGCGACACGGCGTCTTCGCCCCCAGTTCCCGCGGCACCCGTCGATCGTCCGGCTGCGGTCGATTTCGCCCACGTCACGAAGATCTATGGTCAGGGGACGACGCGGGAGTACGTGGCCATCTCCGACGTGAGTTTCACGATTCCCGACGTGGCGGATCACGGAGAGATTTCGTCATTTCTGGGCCCCAGCGGCTGTGGCAAGAGCACGGTGCTCAGGCTCGTGGCTGGGCTCCAGCCGCAGCATCCGCCCACGAGCGGGACGGTGACCGTGCTCGGCCGGCCGATCGTGGGGCCGGCCGCCGATCGCGGCATGGTGTTTCAGGACTACACGAGTTTTGACAACCGCACGGTGCTCGACAACGTGGTCTTCGGCCTCGAATGCCGCGGCGTGCCTCGTCGGGAGCGGGAGGCCGAGGGGCTCGACTGGATCGCACGGGTGGGCCTCGCGCCGCGTCGGGATGCCGGCAAGTATCCGCACGAACTCTCGGGCGGCATGCGGCAGCGGGTGGCCATCGCCCGCACACTCATCCTCAGGCCGCGGGTGATCCTCATGGACGAGCCCTTTGGAGCCCTCGATCCGGCGACTCGGCTCGACATGCAGGATCTGCTGATCCGGCTCTGGCGGGAAGTGCAGGCCACCGTGCTGTTCGTCACCCACTCCGTCGAAGAGGCGGTGTATCTTGGCGACCGGGTATTTGTGATGGCCACAACCCCGGGCCGGATCGTCGACGAGATCCGGCTGCCGGCGCCGACGCGGCCGGCTCGCGAGACCCAGTCGGAGCCGTGGTTTCACGAGCAGGTCAACGCCCTGCATGCCAGGATCGAACAGGTCGAAGCCGCCGCCAAACGTCCCGAAAACGGTGCCAACCGCCCCATCCAGGCAGGATAGGCAGTCACGATCTTCCCAACTTTTCCCGATTCGGTGGCAGGCACCCTTTTTATGTTCAGCCGCTTCGGCGCCTATCTGAAGACCGCGTTCACGACCCGCTGGAACCTGCTGCTCTTCGGGGGCGGCGTGGCGGCGGCGTTTCTCAGCGGGTTTCCAGGCATCGTGCTGCCGCTGGTGGTTGCGGGCGAGGTCTACTATCTCGCGAGCATGCTCGCCAACGACCGCTTCCGCAGCGCCGTCGAGGCCCAGGATGCGAAGGCGAAGAGGGCGGTGGAAGCGTCGGGAGCCCGCGAAGCGTATGAGCGGATCCGCAAGAACCTGCCCCCCGCGCTCCTCAAGCGGTTCGATCAACTCCGCGACCACTGCCTCAAGCTCGTCGAGTTGGGCGGAAGCATGCGCGGCCCCGATGGCGGCGGGCCCGATACGAATGCCCTGGAGTCGCTGGACCGTCTCCTCTGGGGCTATCTACGGATGATCTGGGGCGCCTCGACGCTCTCCGACTTTCTCGAGCACACTGACGACGGTGCGATCCGAGCGCGGATCGCCGATCTGGAGCGACGACTGGCGAAGCTCCCGCAGGGCGATCCCGGCTCCGCACAGATGCGGGCGGCGCTCGAGGATCATTTGAAGACGAGCCGCGAGCGACTGGAGAACATCGAGGAAGCCCGCCGAAAGCTCGATCTCGTCGCTGCCGAGGTGGAACGGCTCGAGGCGAAGATCGCCGCCCTGGCCGAGAGTTCGGTGGCGAAGCGAGATGTCAGCGACATCGCCCAGCGGGTGGACGAGGTGGCCGAAGGGATGCGAAAGACCGACGAGACGATGCGGCAGCTGCAGTTGCCTCCGGAACTCGAGGATCTCGACGAACCCCCGCCGATGCTTCGCGAAGAGGCGTAGGGTTCAGGCCCGTGCCAGCCGACCGGCCGTGAGGCCGCGGGCTCCGTACAAGCCGACGGCCGTAAGGCCGCGGGGAATGCGGGTGTTTCGCGTGGAGTCA
>JBPCTA010000367.1:0-6438 GCA_051006595.1 Pirellulales bacterium | reverse complement strand
GCCTCGAACTGCCCCAGCGGCACCGCCTTGAGCCCGGCCCGGTAGATCTCCGACTCGTAGGCCGAATAGTTGAGGGCGAGGCCGAGGATCGCGGCCAGGATCGCCGGCAGCGCCAGGCCCACCTTCGGCAGGAGAAAGAAGATTGCATAGAGCTGGAGCATCAGCGGCGTGCCCCGAAGCACTTCCACGTAGGCCGTGAGCGCGGGTCTGAGCCACGACGGTCCGTAGAGCCTGCCGACCGCCACCGAGAGGCCGATCACGATCGCCAGCGGAAACGACACGCAGGAGAGGAGGATCGTCATGCCCGCCGACGAGAGCAGCAGCGGCAGCGTCTGTCGGACGAGTTCGGCGAGCGACCGCTGCCGAGCCACGGGAATCTCGGCCGCATCGCGGAGCAGGAGCATCTGCTGGCGGCCGGCCAGATCCCAGCGGTCGTAGAGCGACTTGAGCCGGCCGTCGGCGATCAACGTGCCGAGGGCGGCGTCGATCGCCGACGCCAGTCGCGGCGTGGATCGCGACGTGAGCACCGTGTAAAAGCCACCGGCAAACGGCCGATCGACGGTGCGAAGGAGAGCGAGGCGGTCGGCGTAGTGGTTGAAGATGCAGTCGTCCATCACCGCCAAGTCAAGCACGTTTGTAAGCACCTGCTCGAGCGAGTCGAGCGTGCCGTCGTAGCCGACCACTTCCACCTGCATCTCGCCGCGGGCCGCCCGGGATCGCATCTCCATCTCGGCCGCCGACCCCGTGAGCACGCCCACTCGCCACGGGCCCGAGGGGCCTGGATCGGCGAGGTCGGCCAAACTGGCCGGCGGGGTGTCGCGGCGGCCGAGCATCTGCAGTGCATAGGCGAAGTACGGCCGTGAACAGCCGTAATCGCGACGGCGTTCGGGCGTGAGTTCGATGCCGTTGATCACGCAATCGGCCGACTGGTCGAGCAGCAGCGGCAGGCGATCCCACTGCCCCTGCTGAAACCTGGCCTTCACGCCGAGCTCCCCGGCGATCAACTTCGCGAGGTCGACCTCGAACCCGGTGAGCCGCCGGGGGTCGGCCGGGTCGGGATAGACGTGCGGCCCGCCCCCCTCCTGATCGGCCGCCCAGACGAGCTCACCGCGCCGCTGCACCTCGTCGAGCTCGGTGGCGCGGCCGACGCTCGCCAGCAGCGCGACCGCGAGCAGGGCCCATGCGGCCACACGCAGCGGAGGGCTCATGCTGGCGGTCTCCGCAGGCGGCCCAGACCCGGCGACTCGCCGCAGGCGGCCGCGAGCCTGTCGGCGTCCGCTCCCAGCCGCGCGCCTTCCTGCATCCAGTCACCGGTGGTCGCGGCTGCCTCCGCAAAATCGGCAAGCAAGGGATCGACGAGCCGCGCCGACTCGATGCCTGCGACGAGGGAGTTGATGTCGCGATCGAGTCCGAGCCGCACCCAGGCGAAGATCACCCAGCGAAGCACCAGACCCCAGAGGATGACCCACACCAGGGCCTCCTCCAGGAAGCCGATGCCCGACACGGGCTTCCCTTCCCAGAGGTTGCCGTGAAAGAAGTTCCAGCCGGCGCGGACGAGCACGGTCACGAGAAGCGCCGCGAAGAGCATCTCGAACAGCCCGTGCACCAGCGGCCGGCCGATGCGGCCGCGGCGATCGGCGACCAGCCGGTCGATGCCCGTGGCGAGCCAGCGACTCGTGCCAGCGACAACCGCGGTGGTGGTTGCGGGAACCTGCGCCACGTCGAGTCGCGCGCGGCCTACGAGCGGTTCGCCGATACCGGCCCGCGCGGCCAGTCCGGCCAGCACGCTTCGCGACTGCTCGATCTCACCCGTTGCCAGGCCGAGCTCCTCCACCGCCTGCCAGCCTCCCGAGCCCGCGGCCACCGTGGCTGGCTGGCCCGCCAGCAGCTTGCCGATCAGACCGCTGCCGGGGCGAACGCGGCTCCAGAGCGACACGAGGGCCGCGATCACATGAAGCAATGCCGCGAAGGGTCCGCCATGCCAGCGAGCGACGACGTCGTCGCCGATCAGCCGCTGCCACGCCGACCGATTCGCCCGCAGCGTCTCGCCGACTTCCCGGGCCAGAATCGCCTCCAGCCGTTTCCGCTCGGCCCCTACGCCGACGGCGAGCGCGGCCACCGGTTCGCTGAGGGCTGTCAGATCGGCACGTGACTGACGGGTAAACCACGCCGCCAGATCGACGGCGCCGGTACGGCGCACGCGGCGGGCTGCCCGTCCCGCCAGTTCGCCATCGATCGCTTCCACGAGATCACGAAAGCCAGCATCGGGCTCGAGTGCTGACGCCGACCGCGCGGCGGCCTCGACGCCGTCGACACGGAAGATCCGCGGCACGTCGAATCCCTGCGACTCGAGTTCCCGCCGCCAGTCGTCGCGGATATCGGGATCGCGGGAGGCATGCGTCTGCACGAAGAGCAGCGGTCGCCCGGGTGCAAACGCCGCCACCTCGCGAGCCACGATCCACGAACGGTATTTCTGCGCGGTGGACACGAGCAACAGCACGTCACAGGCCGGCAGCACCGCCTCGAGCAGATCGCGGTTGCGGTTGCCGGCGCTGGGGCGAGAGTCGTCAGCTCGCGGGGCCGGCTCACGAATGTCCTGCGTGTCGGGGTCGGGGCAGTCGACGAGCACGATGTTGGCGACCGACGGGGAATCGCTTCGCACGAGCCGCGCCTGCATGGCGTCGAGCGGCAGCCACGAGAGATCCACATCGCGGGCAGCGACAACGATCGGAGTGACGGTCGTTGGTCGGGCGACGTCGCCGGCCGCCGTGACCTCGCCGCCGGCCAAGGCGTTGACCAGCGTGCTCTTGCCGGTGCCCGTGCCGCCGATCACGCCCACGACGAGCACGCGGGAGAGTTCGCGGCGGGCTCGGTCGAGCCGCGGCGCGATCGCTTCCCACTCCGCCTTCACGCGGCGAGCGGGGGGCCAGTTGGGGCTCGCGGCGGCCCACCGGCCGAGCGCGTCGACCAGCGTGTCGAACGCCGCGAAGTCGGGCTCAATCGAAGCCCCTGCGGAGGATTCCACGGTCGACGCCATGTCAGCAGCACTCCCGGGAGCAGTCGACGAGCAGATGACGAGCCCGGGTCAGTTCGGGCCGCTTGCCGGAGGCGGCGAGGCGGCCGATCTCCTCGACACCGTCGCCGAGCACGACGTCGTGAAGCGTCTCGGCGAGAATCCTGCCGCGTTCGGCCGACCAGCCGGCGAACAGCCGCTCGATTAGCGGCTTGATGCCCTTGGCCGCCACCACCACGGCCCCTTCGCCGGCAAGCGGCGCAGCCGCCCACATCACGTAGTCACCGACGTGATGCACGAGCACCGAGAGCCCTCCGGCGGTTCCGGCTGCCGCGGGCACCGCAGCAGCGCCGGCGCTGAATAGGGCGAACGTCATCACGGGCCGGGCCACCGAGCCCACCGTCAGCGAATTGAGAATGATGCGGACGAATCCGGGGTTGCCCTCGGCGAAGCGGTCGAGTTCATCCCGCACGAACTTCCGGTAGTCGTCCGACACCAGCGGCAGCGCCGCGTGCCGCCGTTCGAGATCGGCATACCAGGCCGCGCGGTCGGCGGAGGCCAGCTTCGGACCGAGAAGCGATGCGAGCCGGGCATCGCGGCGACAGGCGTCGTCGAGCCGATCGATGAAGTCGGCCAGCGCCTGCTTCAGGGCCTCGAGCTCGGTCGCCGCGAAATCCTCCTGCCGTTCCTGCGACGTGCGGCCGATGCCCACCCGCTGCGCCGCCCACGAAATCCCGCGGCCCATCCAGCGGTAGCCGCCGCTGACAAACAGGTCGACGCCCGATCGCCGCGGTTCGAGCCATGACCAGATCTCGTCCCAGACGATCTCACGGGGAGCGGCCGGGAGTTCCACGCGGACCCGACCCTCTCGCTCGAGCAGTTGCTGCGAGTCTCGCCAGCCAGCGGCGGCACGGTCGATGCCGTCGAGCCAGGCGGCGAGGCCCGTTCCCGGATCGAGGACCACCCGCATCGCCCCTGCCATTGCCTGCCGCTTGATGCGGTCGAAATCGCAGTCGGCGAGCCGCTCGGCCAGGCCGATGTCGCCCGAACCTGGCACGAGTTCCGGCACCGGATGGAGCGTGATCCGGCCCGCCTCGGCGGCGGCGAAGTCGTGCGGCGCGGCATAGACGGCTGCCGGCACGACCGAGGTCTCGGCGGTGAAGGTCGTGAGCCAGCCGGAGATCCGTTCCCGCTGCCGAGGCCAATCGATCATGTTGAAGACGACGATCACCGTCTTGCCGGCGGCGGCCGCGGCGGCGAAGAAATCTCGCACCGCTGCGTCGTTGTATTTCTGCTGGGTGAGCACGGCCACGATCACGTCGGCGGCGTTGCGGACGAGCTCGGCACGGTGCCAGTTCTCGCGAAGCGTGCCGTCGATGTCGGGCGTGTCGATCACGACCAGCCGCGCCGGCTGCGTGCCGCCGGGATCTTCCCGCCACACGAGTACGTCGCTGGCAGCGGCATCAAGCGCGTCGGCCTCGCTCTTCCAGGCCACCGCCCGAAACCCGGGAAAGAGCGCCGCCAGATCGATCCGAGCGGCGACGCCTCGCGCGAGGCTCGCCACGGGATGGAGCGTGCGGGCCGCCTCGGGCACCGAACTGCTGATCTCCGCGCCGACGAGCGTGTTGGTGATCAGGCTCTTGCCCGTATTCGTGCCGCCACAGATCGCGGCGACGAGCAGCGGCTCCCGCGCCACCTGCGGCCGGAGCTTGCCGAAGAGGGCGCCGTGCCACTCGCTTGCCTGCGGATCGGCCGCGCCGAGCGACTCGGCCAGGGGCCGGAGCTGTTCCACCAGGTCGCAGAGTTCCGCAACGCTGCCCGCCCAGGCGGCGAACGACGGCGGTGTTACTCGGTCCTCGGAAGCCATCTGCACGCCACGACTCCACGCTGCCCTGCGAAGCGATCGCCGAGCCGGGATAGCCGGCTTTCGTTGCCGCCGCCGTTCGGACGCCCTAGACTCCATGCGAGACTCACCCGGCCGGCCGGGTGACATCCCGGAGGCAAGTGTGTCTTCCCCGGGATTTCCCCGCAAATCCACCTCTTTGGCCGCCACCGTCATGCTCGAACGACGCCCTGTCTTCCCCGGTGTGATCGAGATGAACCACCAGGCCGGCTGGCGGATCGGCTGCAACGTCTACCTCGTCTATGGCGACCGCGATTGGGCGCTCGTCGACATCGGCTACGAGGAGAGCGTGGACGAGATCATCGAACTCGTACGGCAGATGGACTTTCCGCTGTCGCAGTGCCGGGCGCTCGTCGCCACGCACGCCGACGTCGACCACATCCAGGGGCTCGCCAAGGCCAAGACGATCCTCAAGGCGCCGGTGCTCGCCCACCCGAAGGCCGTGCCGTCGCTCGAGAGTGGCGATCGGATCAAGACCTTTGCGGAGATCGGGGCCCAAAACGTGCACCTGGAGATGCCGAAGGTGAAGGTGGACCGACAGATCGTCGATGGCGACACGATCGACGTCGGCGGCCGGTCGCTGGAGGTCTGGCTGACCCCCGGCCACACCGACAGCCAGCTGGCGTTTCGCATGGGCAATCTCCTGCTCTCAGGAGACAATATCTACCGCGACGGCTCCGTCGGGGCGATCGACGCCCATCATGGCAGCGACATCCCCTCGTTCATTGCGTCGCTCAAGCGGATTGCCGCCAGCGACGTGGAATGGCTCCTCCCCAGCCACGGCCCGATCTTTAAGAAGGACGACCGGCTGCTCGCTGCCACGATCGCCCGCCTCGAAGGCTATCTCACGCTTGCCGATTTCGGCACCTGTGCGCCCCATTGGCCACTGATGGACGACTGGGACCGCGAACTCGCCGAGGGCCGATTCCCCGACGCGAAGCCCCAGCGGGCCTGACTCTGCCGGATTTTCCGTGAAGAACGGTCGTCCGGCCGGCCGATATCCCTCGTGACGCTGGATTCTCAGGGGGACAATCCGATGACACGGCACCTGTCTGCCGCCGCGGCGATCGCCGCGCTGGCAGTCTCTTTCGCCACCACCGATGCTGCCGCGCAGGCGCCCGTCGGCGCCGGCACACAGGCCTACGGCTACCAGTGGGGTCAGTCCTACAACAACCAGGACTGGAACCGTCTCTACCACTACCCGTACGTGTGGTATCCGCAAAACTTCTACGCGGATGGCTACATGCAGTCGGCCAACGATCTGTATCACCGCTATCCGCAGGAGATGCGGGTGCCGGTCTACAACCGTTCGTGGCAAAACGACTACCCGAAGTCACGGCTCTATCATCACGGCCACCACTTCAATCTCGACGTGTTCTGAGTTGAGCGCCCGGCGGGCAATCCATGGCCCCGGCGGGCTTGAGGCAGCCGAAGGGACAGCCAAGGTGTCTCTTGGCTGCCGTCACAGCATCCTGCTGTGATTACGCCCGGCGGGCCATCCATGGCCCCGGCGGGCTTGAGG
>JBPCTA010000366.1:0-9006 GCA_051006595.1 Pirellulales bacterium | reverse complement strand
GGTCGTGGTGAAGGCAGTGGTCTGCCGCCTCGCCTGGTGCCGCGGCACGCGCCGCTACAGCGCGTTCGGAGGCTGATGTGGGCCGTTACGTCGCCATTTTTCTGACGTTCGCGCGGGCGTGTCTCGTTCGCGACATGACGTTTCGGGCGAACTTCATCCTGGAGTGCGTCACGAGTCTCGGCTGGATGTCGATGAATCTCGCCTTCTACTTGCTCGTGTTCACGTTCACCTCCGAGATCGGCAAGGGAACGGGCTGGTCGAAAGAGCCTTTTTTTGCATTCGTGGCGACCGGGTTGATCATCAACTCGATCGTGCAGGCCCTCTTCATGCCGAGCGCGGAGGAGCTCACCGAGATGGTGCGAACCGGCGGTCTTGATGGCGTGCTCGTGCAGCCGCTCGATGCCCAGTTTCTGCTGTCGATGCACCGGGTGGACTTCTCGGCGTTGGCCAATGGGCTGGTTGGCGTGGGACTCTTGGCGTGGGCCGTGCCCCGGCTCGACCAGCCACCGCCCCCCGTCGCCTGGCTGCTCTACCCGCTCCTGATCGTGTGTGGCGTGGCGATCCTCTATGGCTTCGTGATCATGCTCGCCGCGGCGACGATCCACATGGGCCGCAATCAGAGCCTGTATGACTTCTGGTTCTACATCACGAACTTTTCGCGGTATCCCGCCGAGATCTACTCGGGTCCGTTCGGCGGGCCGATTCGCATGCTCTGCACGTTCGTGATCCCCATTCTGCTCGTCGTCAACGTTCCGGCCCGCATGGTCGCGCAGCCGTTCACCGGCCAGGCCTGGGGCGGCGTGACGGCTGCGGTCGTCGCAGCGGTCGCCTCCCTGGCCGCCTCTCGATTGGTCTTCCAGCGGGCGCTGGCGAAGTACCGTTCAGCATCGAGTTAGGGTGATGGAGCCATGAGGATGTCGCCGCCCGTGCGGTCCGCATGGGTGGAGGACCGTTTGATCCTGTGGCCGTGAAGGGTGGAGGCTACACTTCTTCCGAATCCACCGCCGGAATCCAAACGCATGCCCCTACGGCTCGCCTTCAGCTCCAACGCCTATCTCGATGTGCCCGTGGAGCGGGCGATCGAGTGCATCGCCGGCTTCGGCTATGCGGGCATCGAACTCCTCGCCGACGTGCCCCATGCCTGGCCGGCTGGGCTGCTCGACGTGCAGAAGGAGTCGATCCGTCGGGCGATTCGCTCGAGTGGTCTCGCGATCTCCAACATCAACGCGTTCATGATGAACGCGATCGCCGACCCACGGCAGCCGTACTGGCATCCTGGCTGGACGGATCCCGATCCGCACTACCGGGCCATCCGCCGCGAACACACGAAGCGGGCCCTGAGGCTTGCTGCCGAACTCGGCGCACCGTGCATCTCGACCGAGCCGGGAGGCGAACTGCAGCCGGGCCAGACCGGGGCCGCGGCGGCCGACATCTTCTATGACGAGATCATGCCGGTGCTCGACGTCGCCGCCGACTGCGGCGTGACGCTCCTCATCGAGCCCGAGCCCGGGCTCTTGATCGAGAAGTTCGGGCAGTACCTCGAGTTTGCCGAGCGGGTGAACCATCCCGCGCTCGGTCTCAACTTCGACATTGGCCACGCCTACTGCGTGGGCGAGGATCCGGCCGAGTGGGTGCCCCTGATGAAGGCCCACACCCGGCATTATCACGTCGAGGATATCGCCGCGACCCGGGTGCACCATCACCTCGTGCCCGGCGAGGGGGCGATCGACTTTGCCTCCGTGCTCAGCGCCATCGCAGCGCACACGCCCGATGTCTGGATCACCGTCGAACTCTATCCCTACCGCGATCGTCCTGACGAAGCCGCTCGCGCCGCCCGGGCACACCTGCTTGCCGTCGCCACGGCCGCCGGCGTGGAGCTTGCGTGACCATGCTTCACTGGCTGCGGCTCGTACGGCTTCCGAACCTGGCCACCGCCGCCGCCGATTCGCTCGCAGGATACCTCGTGTGTGCAGGGTTGACGGCGGTCGAGTGGCCGCCTGTCGCCTGTTGGCTGGCCGTGCTTGCGTCGCTCGCCTTCTATGCCGCGGGAATGGTGCTCAACGACGTGTATGACGTCGAGGTGGACCGCCTCGAGCGCCCTGAACGGCCCCTGCCCAGCGGCCTGATCCCTCTGGGACGCGCGGCGGCGGTCGGCAATTCGCTGATGGCGGTGGGGGCCGCGGCCGCCTGCGGCGCGGCGATCGCGGCCGACACGCCCTGGCCCGCCTTCGTCGGGGCCGCGCTCACCGTCGCCGTCTGGCTCTATGACCGGCACGCGAAGCAGACGGCGGTGGGGCCCGCAGTGATGGGGGCCTGCCGCGGCCTCAACTGGCTGCTCGGCATGACGGCCGCGGGCGGGCCGGCGCACCTGCACGAGTGGCTGATTCCCGTGGGCATGGCGTTCTACGTGGCAGGGATCACCTGCTACGCACGGGACGAGGCGGGCCGCAGCCGCACGGCGACGCTCCTGCTGGGGGCCGCGTTGATGCTCGCCGGTCTCGCCATTGCGGCGGGCTACGTCTGGCTGCCGCTCCGCGATGGGCTCGGGCTCGGGCTCGTCGGCACCCGGATCTCCGCCACCACGTGGCTGACGCTCTGGGGCATTCTCGCGGGCTCCGTTGCCGCGCGTGCTCTGGTCGGGATCGCCGATCCCTCGCCGAACCGCGTGCGGGCGGCTGTGAGCAACGCCATCCTGTCGATCATCACGTTTGACGCAGTGCTCGTGCTGGCGGCCTGCGGTGAATCATGGGCGGTGGTCGTGCTGCTGCTCGTGGCCTTCTTCCTGCTGGGCCGCCGCATCGTCTCTCCCACCTGAGTCTGGCGGCGGGACACCCCGTCGATTGCCTCCATGCAACTCGGCTACAGCACCAACAGCATCGGCGACGTCGATCCGCTCGACGCACTGCCGGTGCTCCGCGACCTCGGCTATCGATCGCTGGCGATCACGCTCGATCGCCACACGATCAATCCCTTCGCCGCCGATCTGCCTGCCCGCGTCGTCCGTTGGCGAGAGGCACTGGCCGCTGCCGGCATGAGCTGCGTCATCGAGACGGGAGCCAGGCATCTGCTCGACGCGGCGGTCAAGCACGAGCCGACGCTCGTCTCCTCGGATTCCGCCGCGCGGGCCCGACGAATTGAGTTTACGCGGCGAGCGATCGATGTCGCTGCCGCCCTCGGCGCCGACTGCGTCTCGCTCTGGTCAGGCATCGTCCGCGACTCGGCCCCAGCCGACGCGATCTGGGCGAGGCTCGTCGGCGGTCTCGCAGCGATCCTCGACCATGCAGAACGGGTGGGCGTGACCGTGTCGTTCGAGCCCGAGCCCGGGATGTTCATTGACACGCTCGCCCGTGCCGACCAGCTCTTCGACCGGCTCGGTCGCCCTCGCCTTCTGCGACTGACGGTGGACATCGGCCACATGGAGTGCATGGGCGAGCGGCCGTACGCGGCGTACCTCGCGGCCTGGAACGGCCTGATCGCGAACGTTCACGTGGACGACATGCTGGCCTGCCGGCATGAGCACCTGCCGCTGGGCACAGGCGACGTCGATCTTGATGCCGCCGTCGCCGCCCTCGTCGCCGCCGGCTACCAGGGCGGCCTTCATGGAGAGCTTCCGCGGCAGTCTCATGCCTGGCTCGAGACCGCCCGGCACTCCGCGGCAGCGCTTCGCACGATTCTCATCGATCGCTGAGTTCATGCCGGTTTCGTACAAGCCGACCGGCCGTAAGGCCGCGGGCAGCCCTGCGTTTGGTTCCGGGGCCACCAAAGGGCCGCGTGGCTCGGAGCTCCCTGCTCACACCCACGTGGGTGGCGGCTGGATCTCGTCGGCGGCACGGTGCCCGCAGTCTTTCCGGCCCGAGCCTTCGAGGCGACTGACGACGCGAACGGTCATGTCGGCGTCGCAGGCGATCTGGCAGGAGAGCCGCACGCCAGGCGTGGTCACGCCCTTGGCCGCGAGCACGTCCTTCTCAGCCTGCGTCATCGTGGCTGGCTCGCCGGCCACGAACTCGACTCGGCAGGTCGTGCAGCGGGCCACGCCGCCGCAGGCATGCAGTTGGTCGGTGCCGCACTCGTCGACGAGTGCGTTGACGAGCCGCTTGCCGGCCGGCACCTGGAATGACCCTTTTCCTTCGACGGTCAGCGTGGGCATCGTGCGATCTCCGAATTGGATGTGGTGAGCATGATGGGATTACTTGTTCTTCGGCTGTTTGTCGTCGAGATTCGCGGCCAGGTCGTCAGCCGTGACGCTCGATGCCACCCCTTCGGTCGGCACATCGACACCCGCCGTCCAGAGAAGGGCGTTGAGCATCATCTTTCGGAAGTCGTCATCGCCCCAACTCGCGTGGAAGTGACCTCCGGTGCAGCCGAAGCCACGTCCGCCGTCGGGTCGTTCGTAGGCCCAGGCGAGCGACTCGCGACTTCCCTTCTCGCCGCGAACCGTGGGGTTGTTGCTGTGCGGGCCGTCGGGCCGCGTGCGGGTGTCGTCCGGTGGCACGGCCGTCAGGATCATCGTCACTCCCTCTGGCGGATCGCGAAACCGCATGTGGTAATACCACTCGTCCTGCAGCTCAAAAGGCTTCACGCCGCGGACGATCGGGTGACCAGCGGCAAGCTGCGTCTGGGAAAGCCGCCAATGGGGGTTCACCGACCAGTGCGGCTCGAAGTAGCCCCCCAGCCAGTTGAGGAATGCGGGCCCGCCTTTTTCCTTGGGGACCTCCACGGCATAGTGCAGGCAGGCGATTCCCAGGCCGCGTTTGGCAAGGGCGTCGATCTCCGCGAGCCGATTGCTCTGGAGCACGGGATGGCCAGCGCCGCCGTCGGCGAAGAAAAAGACCGCGTCGGCATTGTCAAACGCCGTGGGGTCGGCGGGCCAGCCGCCCGTGTACACCTCCGAGAGAAGCGTCGGGCATGAGGCGTCGAGGCACTGCTTCACCAGCATCATGCCGGCACGGTGCTCGTGTTCGCCGGGGCCGTGGCTGGCCCTGCCCGCCACGAGCACGAGCTTCTTGCGGCCATCGGTCAACTTCGTCCGGGCGAGACGGATGTCCTTGAACTCCACCTTCATCGGCGGTCCGGCGTGGACCTGCAGCGCGAGGATGCCCTGCATCTCCCTCGCATCGGCCTGCTAGTCGAGCGTGTCCGACATCAGCTGTCCGTTGATGAAGTGCTGGAGCCGCGGCCCCTTGGCCACGATCCGGTAGTCGTTCCAGTCGCCGGCGTTGATCGCCTTCTGCAGTTCAGCCGTATCGCCGATCGGCTCGCCGGCCAGTTTCGTACCGTCGGCGGCGACCGTGACCCGTTGGCCCCGCTCGCAAAGGATGCCGCGGCCCTTTTCGTCGTAGAGAATCCCGGAATACTTCGCGCCCGCCTCGAAGTCGGCCTGATAGCCCCCGACGACGAAGTCGCCGAGATCCTTGCTGCGATATTGAATGCCGCTGTTGCCGCCAGTGAGGCGATAGCGGAGCGTGAGTTCGAAGTCATCCACGAGCCCCTGACGCCAGATCAGGAACGTGTTGCCCTTGGTCGGGTGCTCCTTCGTGGTCTGGCCGACGATCGCCCCCTCTTCCACCCGCCAGAACTCGGGATTTCCTTCCCAGCCGTCGAGCGAGGTGCCGTTGAAGATCGGTACGCCCGCGGCCAGATCTGCGGCGGCGGCCGTGGACGGCAGCCTGAGACACGAGAGGAACGCGACGGTCAGGCAGGCCGTGATGCGGGCGACCTTCGGCCGTGTCGACGAAAAAGCGATCATGGTGGCACCTCCGAACCAGGAATGCTGGCGGCGTCCGCCAACGCGTCAGAGTATGCCACGAATGCCACCGCGTCGGGAACGAGCACGGGGCGGCGTTTCGCCAGTTGCCGGCGTGGAGCGGCCTACCGAACCTCGGTGCCGGGCAGGCGATTCGACGTGATCGACTCCCGCGTGAGCCCGAGCATGTCGAGCAGGGCCTCCACGCCCACCACCCGCACGCCGTATTGACGAGCCGTGTCGAGGTTCCGCCGCTGTCGCCGCGCCTCATCGGCAAACTTCTCTTCGGCGTCGCTGCCGCCGAACGAAGGCGGTTTGCCCCCATCGACGATCATGGCGGTGAGCGGTGTGACCGCATCCACGACCCGGGCACCGGCCCGCTCGACCAGCGCCACGAGCCGATCACGGTCCGAACCACCGGCGTCGTCCAAGTTGACATAGCCGACGATCACCACCTCGGGTGCCGTGCCGGCAGCCCAGAGGCTCGTGGCCACGCCGTCACCCGGGAGGATCGGCGTCTGAATGGAGTCGCGGCGGATGATGGCCCGCACAAGCGCCGGGCCCTCGATCGCGGTCACTTCCACGACGGCCTTGCGATCGCCGGCCAGGGGTCGGGACTCGTCGGGTGTGAACACGTGCAGGATCATGCCGGGCCGGATGCCGCGGGTGGTCGAGCAGGAGACAAGCACGGTCCGCTCGCGCTCGTCAACGGAGAGAATGCGTCCGTCCAAGCCGTCGATCCGGTCGTCCTTGGGGGTCGCGGCGAGCACCTGTTCCTGCAGCCCGCGGTCGGCCACGCGGAGCGCCGCCAGGATTCTGTTCTGCTCGTCGATCACCTTGGCCCGCTCGCGAAGCTCCGCATAGAGCAGAGCGAGTTTGTCTTCGGCGGAATCCTTCGCCTTGAAGTCTTTCTGCCGGTTCGCCGTCAGGTATTGCCCGCCGTCGGCGATCTCATCGATCAGCATTTTGAGCCGCTCGGCTCTCTTCTCCGCCTCTTCCTTCTGCTCGAGGAGCTTTTTCTGCTCGCCCTCGTGCCCCGACCACTGCTGATCGAAGGCCTGCTTGTCTTTCGCCTGGAGATCCCGCGCGTCCTGTGTCGCCTTTCTCGCCGCCTCGGCGGCCGCGGTCGCCTCCGCTTTGGCCGCGGCGCCATCGTCGGTCGCCTGCTTGCTCTTCTCTTCCGAAGCCTTTACCTCGCCGTCCTTGCGGCGGAACTCCTCGCGGATCCAAGACACGAGCTTCGAATAGGTCTTGGGCTCCTCGCGAAACCCGGCGAAGTCGCTGTTGAACAGGTTGTTGAGGTCGCTCTCGATCGCCTCGACCGTCGCATTGTCGGCGGCGCCGATGATCTCCCGAAGTTTCTGCTTCTCCTGCTCGGCATTCAGAAGCGCCGCCTGCTTCTCGGACATCGCCTTCTCGGCCGCCGTCGCCTTCAGCTGCTCGTCCATCCGTTGCTTGAAGAACAGATAGGTGGTGATGGTGAGGATGAACGTCAGCAGCACGAACACGATCAGCGCGATGCTCAGCCGGTAGACCGTCGGATTCGTCGCCGCCATGTTGTACGTCCCTCGCGCAGCACCCACCCCGCGGCACGAAAGCCTTGTCCGGGGATCCCACCGCTCATCGACGCCTTTCGCGATCCCGAATCACACCGCGTCACATTGTAACGGTCGTAGCGGCGACGAGCTTGTGGCCTGGGGCCAGAGATCGCGCCACGCCACCGGACCGGACGTTTCCGCCGCCAACCGGCCCATCACGGCGATCATGGTGCTCCGACAGGCGGCCTCGAGGTCGTCCACGCGACCGGCCGAACGCAGCGACTGGATCAGCGAGGCGATGCAGGCGGCATGACCGCCGGCGGGGTCGCCGGCGGCCCGCCATTCGTCACGGCCGACGACCGCATGTCCGCGAAGATCGGCGCGGCCGGCGGTGGCCTCCAGGGATTCCTCGATCCGCAGTTCGATTCCCTCACGACGGACGAGACTGGCCTCGAGCGATCGGCCATCGTCGAAGCGATAGCGAATCGTCGCCACCGCCGAAGCGGGCGGCAGCGCCGGCAGGAACGACGGGCCGCGGACCGCCGTCGCGGTCGCTGGTGCCTCGTCGCCCAGCGGCCAGATCCCGCGGTCGATGGCATGCACGTGATGCTCGACAAATCCACCTCCGCTCAGCCGATCGTCGGAAATCCAGTTGCGTTGGAGCGCCTCCGCGGGCGTCGAGCCCGCCTGCGGGCGACGCCGCCAGGGCAGGCCGATATGGCTGATCGCGACGCCGCGGAGCGGACGCCCGATGGCGCCGTCGAGGATGCGGGTGATCGTGGCCACGGTCGGGGCGTGATGACGGGAGTGGAATCCTGACACGAATGAGAGCCCGCGGCGTCGGGCCTCTCCCGCGACGGCGAGCATTGTCGTCACGCCCGCGGCGTCGACGGCCGTGGGTGTCTCGCAGAACACGTGACGGCCGGCATGCACCGCCGCCACGACGTGGCCAGGCCGCAGGTGCGGCGGGGTGGCGAGGATCACGGCATCCACGTCGGCACCGATCACTTGGAAGCCCGCGTCTGCGGAAGCAAAGCGTTTGTCGGCCGGGCAGGCGAACCGCGGCCCGAGCGCGGTGCGGAGAATCTCCGACGTCGATGCGATCTGATCGGCAAAGAGATCGCCAAGCGACGTGATCACGACTCCCGGATCGGCGGCCGCTGCCTGCAGCGCCGCGCCGGTGCCGCGTCCGCCGCAGCCAACGAGACCGATCCGGATCCGGTCGCTGCCGGCCGCGAAGGCGCCGCCGGGCAGGGCCATGGCCGCGGCGGCGGCCGCTGAACCGCCCACGAATGTGCGGCGGCTGAGACGAGCGGAAGAACCACGAGACGCCATGGCAGGCATACGATCATCTCCTGTGAACATGAAGACAGTGAGTGTCTCGGACCTCATCAGACTAGCAGCGGCGGAACGATCGCGTGGAGGGCTGATCGCCTCGTGAAAGCCGACCGGCCGGAAGGCGGCGGTCTCCGGTACAAGCCGACCGGCCGTGAGGCCGCGGGCAGCCCTGCCGCGCGGCTCGGGGCTGCCCATGCCCCGAGCGCCGGACATTCGTTGCGCCCATCCTGGGCTTCACTCACTCGGATGCCGCCGGCGCTTCGGCATCCTGCCTGCGCTTGGCGTCATACGCCGGCTTCGGGGCACGGGCAGCCCCTCGCTGAGTTCCTGCCCGTACAAGCCGACCGGCCGTGAGGCCGCGGGCAGCCCTGCCGCGCGGCTCGGGAC
>JBPCTA010000365.1:0-3433 GCA_051006595.1 Pirellulales bacterium | reverse complement strand
AGGCCGCGGGCTGTTTTGGGCACGCGGCGTGCGGTCCTCGCATGCCGCACCTGTCGGCGTTTCAGCCGGCTCTGCCGGGGTGGGATTACCGCGCTCGAGGATGGGCCTTGTCGAACGCGTCGAGGAGCCTGGTCGTCGTCACGTGCGTGTAGATCTGGGTCGTGACGAGGCACTTGTGGCCGAGGAGATCCTGGACGCTGCGGATGTCGGCGCCGGCGTCGAGCAGGTGGGTCGCGAAGCTGTGCCGGAGGGTGTGGGGGCTCGCCTTGCCTGCGAGGCCCGCCGTCGCCAGATGCTTCTCCAGCAGCCTGGCCACACCGCGTACCGAGAGCCTTCGGCCAAATTTGTTCGTAAACAGCGGCCGTGCGGTCGATGGGGGTTTGCCGGCGGGCGTCGGCCGCGCGGCCAGCCAGGCTCTCGCAGCCGCCTGGGCATGGGAGCCGACGATGCCGAGCCGTTCGCGGCGGCCCTTGCCGCGGATGCGGACCGTCGCGTTGCGGAGGTCGAGGTCGGCGTCGTCGATGCCGACGAGTTCGCGAACGCGGCAGCCCGAGGAATACATCACCTCGAGGATGGCCCGGTCTCGTAGGCCACCTGGTGCGGCCGCTTGGGGCGCCGCCAGAAGTCGGGAGATCTCGTCTCCGGTGAGAAACTTGGGAAGTTTCCGCGGCTTCCGCGGGCTGCGGAGCGGCTTGGCGGGATTGGACCGCACCCAGCCCTCTCGCTGTCCGAAACTGTAGAAGCTTCGCATGCTGGCGAGCTTGCGGGCCACCGTCGAGGCGGCATACCCGGCGGCGTGCAGGCCGGCGGCGAACCGGCGGAGGATCACGCTCGAGGCCTCGCCCGGCGACCGGCAGCCGGCAGATACGAGAAACTCCTCAAGCTGCAGCAGATCCTCGCGGTAGCTCTTGACCGTGAGCGGTGAGCCGCCTCGCTCCGACGCCATAAACCGGAGGAACCGCTCGATCGCCGTCGAGAATTCCTGACGGGATGCGCCGGGAGACGTCATGGCCGTGCGGAACGCCGCCTCATGCGGGGCGGTCGGCTCGAGGAACGAATCGCAGACGCTTCGGCCGCGGTGTGTTTTGGCGAACCTTCTGGCCAAGCACCGAGGCGTCATACCACGAGAAGTTCAACTCGGGGTTGGCGGCATGCCGGGCCAGGGCTTCGAGTGCCTGATCGCGGCTGTCATCGTCATAGAGGAAGACGTAGCGCTCGCCCCCTTTGACGAGAGCGATGACGTTGATGTCACGGGAGGCCATCGTGAGTCCTCAGGCGAATGCCGTGGCCTCGAGAGATGACCACCGAAGATGTATCGGCCATCCTGTTTCCCCGACCGCAGGCTTCTCCGGCGCAGTCCCCAAGTCTCCGCGATCGGGCCAACCGACCACGAAACACAGGTCGGATGGGGGTTTTCACAGGACACTGGGAAGCCTGTGCGGGCGACGCGGGCCAGACGGGCAAGGCAGGCGGACAGCGATCGGAGGCGAGGCTCAGAACAACCCGGAGAAGTTGGCCAGCGCGATCGGCTCGCGCGACCAGAAAGGCTCGCCATGATCGCGACCGATCAGCGAGCCCCACCAGGCATCCGCGGCCGCCACTCGGTCGAGCACTCCGGGCTTGCCGGTGGGCTGCGGAAACTGGCTGGCGTAGCAGGCGAGGCTCTGCCGCTTGGTCGCCCACGTGGATGAGATATCGACGATGAAGGCCGGGCGTTGCACCGATTTCAGATGGACGCACGAATAATGGTAGACCCGCTCAGGATGCCACGGGCTTCCCGGGAGGTCGCACTTCGTCAGCTTCGCCCAGAATCGCGCCGCCTCCACGAGCCGCGTGGCAGCGACATGATCGGGATGGGCATCGATCCAGTGGGGAGCGAAGAGCCACCGAGGACGAGTCCGCCGAATCACTCCGGCCAGGCTGCCGCGAGCCCTCAGGCTGGCGCGGAGTCGACGATTGGGGAGGCCGAGATTCTCCCGCCACTCGATCCCGAGCGCTGCCGAGGCCGCGGCGGTTTCACGGGCCCTGATCTCGACAGAACCCAGCGGGGTGGGCTCACCATCGGTCAGGTCGAGGATGCCCACGGACAGTCCCTGGGCCAGCATCAGGGCGATCGTGCCCCCCATTCCGAGTTCGGCATCATCCGGGTGCGGTGCGATGACGAGGGCGTCGAGCATGGTGGATCTCGGAGGAGGAGGCTGCGGAGTGGACAGGACCAGGCCGGCCCGCGATGGTTTGCGGGCAGCGGATCCCACGGATCATACTTTGTCCCATGCCTGTTCCGACCATGCCCCCCTCCGGACTCGAGCCGCACGCGGATCTGTTTGCGGCCGTCTGCGCTCATGCGAGGCGGGCCGCTGTGCTGGCGAGCGTCGAGGCGATCCTCGCCTGGGACGAGCAGACGATGATGCCACCCCAGGCCTCGCCGCACCGGGCCGATCAGGCGGCCGAGATGGCGGCGATCGTGCACCGCCACCGCACTGATTCGGGGCAGGCGGCACGACTCGACACCCTCGCGGCCGGGCCTCTGGCCACTGGTGGCACCCCCGAGCAGCAGGCGACGATCCGCCTCCTCAAGCGCGATGCCGAAAAACAGGCGCGTCTCCCGCCGCGACTGGTGGAGGAACTTGCCCGCACCGCCGTCGAGGCGCAGCAGGCATGGATCGCAGCCCGGAAAGCTTCATCCTGGAAGTCGCTCGAACCCCTGCTCGTCCGGATGTTCGCCCTCAAGCGGGAGCAGGCCGCCTGCCAGCGGCCGGATCTCGACCCCTATGACGCGCTCATGGACGACTATGAGCCCGGAGCCCGGTGGCGAACCGTTGCCGCCCGGTTCGCACCCCTGCGAGCGGGAATCGTGCCGCTCGTGCAGGCCTGCCAGGCATCTCCTCGGCAGCCCGATGGGCGAATCCTGACCGACAGGATCTATCCCGTCGAGTCCCAGCACCGATTCGTTCGCGAGATCGCGGCCCGAATCGGCTTCGACTTCGACCGCGGCCGGCTCGACACCACCGAGCATCCTTTCTGCACGACGGTCGGACCGGATGACTGTCGGATCACGACGCGGTGGAACGATCGCTCCCTTTCGACGTCGCTGTTTGGCGTGCTCCACGAGGCCGGCCATGGACTGTATGAGCAAGGCCTGTCACGCGACTGGTATGGACTTCCACCGGGCGAGGCGGCCTCTCTCGGAATCCACGAGTCGCAGTCGCGGCTCTGGGAAAACTTCGTGGGCCGCTCGCCCGCCTTCTGGACCTGGTGCCTGCCCCTCGCACGAACGGCCTTTCCTGCCGCGCTGGAAGACGTGTCCGCCGCCGCGTTTCATGCGGCGCTGATGGTGGTGCGTCCGTCGTTCATCCGAGTCGAGGCAGACGAGGTCACCTACAACCTCCATGTGATGATGCGATTCGACCTCGAGCGGGCCCTTGTCCACGGC
>JBPCTA010000364.1:0-3820 GCA_051006595.1 Pirellulales bacterium | reverse complement strand
CTTGGCGTCCGTAAGACCCTCGCACCGGAGCAGCGCACGACGGCGGATCGGGGGGGCGTGTATTCGCGAGATCGGGAACGGGCTGGCGATCGGGTGCGGAGGGTGGTGCGAGCGGAGTGAGGTTGACCGTGAAAACACAGAGGGGAGCAGGCCCGTGATGACGACCTGCTCCCCATCGCATTGGAATCACGTTGCTTGGTTGGCGTCAGGCCCGCTTTCGCCGCCGCCACATCGAGAAGCCGCCGCAGGTCAGACCGGCGAGGGCCATGGCGTAGGTAGAGGGCTCGGGGACTGGTGCGGCGACGAGGAGGTTGTCGAACGTCGTAGCGCTGTCCGCAGTGCCAAAAAACAGCGTTGAATTGGTCTCGTTCAGAAAGCCGAGGTCCGTGAGCAGACTTTTCGTGATTGCGAAATCGGCGGCGAACGGCCCTCCGATGTAGTTGACGTCGATGCCAAGCGTCAGACTGTTGCCCGACTTCAGCAGTTGTGCTCGGTAGGTGCCGTTGCCAGTTCCGGGGTCAGCAAACACGTTTTCGCTCGGGCTCGCAGGGTCGGCAATCGTCGAGATCGTCCAGCCAGTCTGTCCGTTCCCCGCGCTCGTCGGCCATTGGCGGAGAAAGAATGCGGCATACGGCTCGTCATAAAAATTCGAGTTCGGTTGCCCGCTGCCGATTCCGAAGAACGCGATGCCGCCTCCACCTCCCCCGACAGAAAAGGTCAGTTCGTATGTGAAGTCGATGGTGTTGTAGTTCGCCGCGCCCGTGGAAATGTAGGTTCGGGGAGTAACGAACTCTTCGGAATCCGGGTCGTATTCGCTGGCATTGTTTTGGGCGACTCCGCTGGGGGTCGAATCCGTGCCGGAGGTCCAGCCAGATGGCACCGACAGGTTGCTGTTCGCCGACGTCGAACTGAAGTCGTCAGTGAAGTAGAGTCCGCCTTGCGCTGCAGGCGCGACCACGACGAACGCGAGCAGGAGGGGTAGCAGCGATCGAATCCGCCGACGCCACATCGAGTAGCCGCCGCAGGTCAGACCGGCGAGGGCCATGGCGTAGGTGGAGGGTTCGGGGACGACGGACAGTTGCCCCAGGCCGCCGCTCACTCCGGCGTACCCGCCGCGGCCGTCGCCATACTGCAGCCCATCTCCGCCGGCGGACCCATGATTACCATCAGACCCCGTGGATCCCGAACCTGCCGGTCCGCTACCGAAATCTCCACCATAGCCCCCGTATCCCTCAAGCCCACCCAAGCCACCGGCACCGGCAACGCCGAACGAGCCGCCGAGGCTAGCGGCCCCGCCGTCGAGCAGCACGGTCGCGCCGCGGTCGGTGTAGTGATCGTCCCAGAGGATCGAAATCAGGCCGCCGTTGCCACCCGTTCCTCCAGTGCCGCCATTGCCACCAGAGCCGCCCCAGCCGCCCCAGCCGCCGTCGCCACCCGCGCCGCCGTCGCCGCCGTCGCCACCCGCGCCCTCTCGATAGGAGAGCGCCTCGATCACGTCGTAATACCAGTCGCCGGCGCCGCCAGCGCCGCCGTCGCCGCCGTTCCCACCATAGCCACCATCGCCGCCCTTGCCGCCATCGCCACCAGCGCCTCCATCGCCGCCATCGCCGCCGACCGATGACAGCACCGCTCCGCTGGCCAGCGAGACGACCTTTCCGTAAATCGTGATCTCACCACCGGTGCCGCCGTCGCCGCCAGCGTCTCCATCGCCACCAGCATCGCCGTCCAAGCCGTTGGTCGCATCGCCGCCGTCGGCACCGCCACCACCACCGCCGCCGCCACCGCCGGCGCCGCCATCGCCGCCTGTCGAGCCGGAGGCTGCCTGCCCGGGGGACGTTGCACCGTAGCCGCCGCTCCCACCGGAGGCGGTGGCGTTAAACGCTCCCTGCCCGCCGGTCCCTGCAACCTGCTCGGGACGCAGAGAATCCTGCCCATTCGCCGACCCACCCTGTTCACCGGAGTCCCCGGGAATCCCGCCGGTGCCGTCGGTCCCAGCAGCGCCCGGTGTACCAGAGCTGCCCGCCGAACCCGTGCCGCCGTTCGCAATCAACTGGCCCGTGATGGACACCGTGTTGACTGCCGTGATCTGGATGTCGCCGCCATTGTTGTCGGGACGGCCCGCCGTGGCGTTGATCGTGCCGGAGATCATGGCGGATCCCCGCGACAGGAAGGCGAACGGCCGCGGGCCGGTCACCGTCATGAGTCGCCCGGTGTCGAACGTGATGTCGTCGAACGTGAACACGGCCGACCCGTCGGGCGATGTGACGCCCGTGTACGACACCGAGTCGCTCGCCATCGTCAGCGCCGACGTGTCGACGAGGTAGGAGGAGCCGCCCGCAAATGCTCCCAGCGATGTGAAGTTGTTCGGGTTCAGGATCACGCCGGCCGCCGCAAGCCGCGACATCGCGAGCAGGGCGAAGGCCAACACCGTGGAACATCTGATGGCACCGCTACGCATGGAGGGAATCTTTCGAGAGAGTGCCAGCCGACATTGAATCGATACGCCGGGATACCGACGCCTTCGACGTTCGCCGTGTGCAGACCATGCTATATCGATGCGTTCCGACGAATCCGGGGCAACTCTGAGAGAAGTGACGAATCGGGCACGGGCAGGGACGAATCGGGCACAGGCAGGGACGAATCCGCCGCAGGCTGGGACGAATCGGCGGCGAGAGCTAGTCAGCCGAACCCATTTCAGCCCCCTCCCCACCGATCCCACACCTCCTCCCACACGTGCTATTCCGACCGCGAAGCAGGCCCGGCCGGATGACGCCAACTGGACCGGCGCCGAAATCAAATCGTGCTGCAGTCTGGCGTCGCTCTTGGACGTGCCGCTGGTTCAGGATTCGCAGAACGTCGTGCCCGTGGCTGTCACTCCTGGTGACAAGATCGAGGGGCTACGGCAGTGGGCTTCCGGTCGGTGCCTGTCGGCGGATCGGGCGGAGGTTTATTCGCGGTCGGAAGTAGGTGGAGCACGGCGGCGTAGGGCTGTGCGGGAGCCGGGGGTGTATTGAGAATCACCTCCGCGGTTTCTTCTTCGGTGGCGGCCTTCGCGGTGGAGGCGGCGGGCTAAACCTGTGCTTCTCATCCGGCCCCTCGTCATTCTCGAAGGGTCCACGACCGACGTCTTCCACAACCTCATAGTGCTGGACGTCGAACCACTGCTTGAAGATCTTCAGGCTGCGGTCCTTCGGCAACACTTTTACGTCCGTGTACCAGCCCTCCAGTTCACGGCAGAAGATTTCATCGCAGACCTTCTTCAGGACCTTGTCGGCTTCCGCAGGGTCCTCGTAGTCAGGAACGAGGTAGAGCGTCGGCCCCATCTGATCGAGAGTCACCTCTGGCGCGTCGTCGTAATCGACCGCACGCAACCAGTCGCAGAACGGCTTTTTCGGACGGACGATCACGGCGCTGCGATTGAGCATCGGTGCATTCCAAGGGCTGACGGGCGGGAACTGAAACGCTGCCAACAGATTCCCGCCCGCGGCCCCGTCCCGCAATCCATCCACACGGAGACCCATTCTTTCCATGTCCACAGCAACCACCACATCCCACGACACCGGCCAGACCAGTTCTCGTCGAACTACACCCCAACCCACCACCACGCCCGTCACCCAAACCACCCCCAACGCCGCCAACAGGCTCCGCACCACGATGGCCGCCGTTCGCCTCGCCTTCACGTGGCTGGGCGTTCGAAAGACCTTGGCCCCAGAGCAGCGAACGACGGCTGCCCGAGCATTTCATGCCGACCGGGAACTGCTCACGGCCAGCAAACTCATCCTCGACACCAAGAACCCCGCCTACCGTGCCGTGGCTGCCG
>JBPCTA010000363.1:0-2652 GCA_051006595.1 Pirellulales bacterium | reverse complement strand
CGAGACGGCGGTCGAGGCCAGTCGGAGCGAGCCCAAAGAAGGGCCCGACGTCGAATCCGCGGGCGAGGAGCTTCGCTTTCAGTTCGGCGGGGTGGATGAACTTGGCCGGGTCGTGTGTGCCTCGCGGCAGGCCACCCAGCACCGTTTCACCCAGCGTCACGATCACGAAGGTGGCCAGCGGTGTGCGATTGATCGTATCGAACACGAAGATGCCGCCGGGCTTGAGCACCCGGCGAACCTCGTCGAGCACCCGATCGACGCTCTCGACATGCTCGAGTACGTCCACGCAGACGACGCAGTCGACGGTGCCGCTCTCCATGGGAACCTTCTCGCCCGCGCCGAGCCTGTAATCGATGCTCAAGCCCTCTGCCCGCGCATGCTCCCGCGCCGCTTCAAGGGCGGGAGCAGACGGGTCGATGCCGACGACGGTGGCCCCCTTCCGGGCCAGAGCTTCCGCCATGAAACCTCCGCCACATCCCACGTCGAGCACGGTCATGTCCGCCCAGTCGGCGATCAGCGTTGAAAAAAATCGTATTCGGCTCGGCACGAGATTGTGCATGAGCCGCAGGAAACGCTGCGAGCCATTCCACCAGTTGGCGGCGTGGGTGCGATAGATGCTGAGATCATTCAAGGAGAGAGATCCCGGGTGAGCCGCGCGGCAGGCCGGGGCCAGGGCAGCCAATAGGGAACTCGCGTGCGATAGAGGTCGAACGCGGGGCCGTAGGCGCGCCGGAAGCGGCCCTCCTTGAACAGTGGCCCGATGAGGCAATACGACGTGAGCGCGACCGCGACGACGAGCTGATCCGGCGTCCACGTGGGGGTGGTCCACAGGGTGAGTGCGAACGCCACGTAGATGGGCTGGCGTGAATATCGAAACAGCCCACCCTCGGGCATGGGCGGGTAGACGGGCTTGCGATCGTTGAGCAGCGCCCACCAGCCGAGGTGCCCCGTCTGCAGGGCGAGTCCGGCGTCACCGATCGCCTTGACGAGCAGGAGCCACGTGCAGCCGTAGACCGCCGTCATCAATACCAGCACGACGCCCTGCGCCCGCCACCAGATAATCCCCGTCGGCGACCACAGGACAAAGAGCGCCAAGAGCGAAGCGGACGACAGGATGACGTAGGTCGTGGTGACGAGCCGACTCCCGAAATCAGCAGGCGCAAGCCTTTTGAGAAAAGCCCTGCCGCCATCCATCAGCATCAGCGAGTGAATCATGGGAAACTGAAGCAGAAGGGCTCCATTGGCGATCCATCGCCAGGGCGGCTCGACCCGGCCACAAGAGCCGCTCATACCGAAGTACATCATCGTGATCATGGCACCGACCCCGACGACGAAGCTGGCATGGCAGATGCCGCCGTAGCAGATCGCCGTTGCTTGCCGCGACATGCGAGACATATCGGCGGCCTTGTGCCGTGGGGAGCCCATGATGCGCGGCAACGAACGAAGCCGCGGGTGGCCGCGCCAGCCGCTGAAGAATAGGACGGTGATCGGCACTTCCGCAACCGCGCGGCCGGTATCGAGCGGACTCGAACGGTAATTGGCCCGTCCCGGCCGGGACAATCGCTCACGAGGGTTCTCGGATCCTCCCGTCGTGGATGCGACTCGTGGGCGGCCTGCCTGCCCCTACGCTCTGCCCATGCCTCCCACACTTCAGCGGCCAACGATCCGCGACGCTACGGCCTCGGGCGACCGTGCCGACGCTCACGGCCCCGCACGGCAGCCTGCGAGAAAAAAACCGATAGACCAACAGTGCACTTGGGCGGGCTCCGCAGTGCCGACAGGCCGTTTCCTTCGCGGAGCGAGACGCAATGAGCGAAATCAGGTGGCGGCTTGTGATCGGGGCGTGGGGCTTGTCGCTGGTGGCACTCGTGCTGCCATGGCGGGCAGCCCTCGCTGCTGCCCCCGCCGCGCTCGACCTCGGTGAGTTCGCCCCGTGGGACGAGGAACCCGCGATCCAGGCAGGGTACGACACGATCGTGCCGATCGACTACCAGGCGCCGATCTCACTGCTCCCCGAGACGAGCAGCGTCGCCCACGACTTGTCCGCTCCGGCGCCGCGTCGGTTCTACGCGACAGGCATCGTCGGCGGCTCGTTCCTCGTCGTGTCCGCCGACAACACGCCTGCGTCGTGCCTGACGGGGGGGCTTGCCTTGGGGATGGCGCTCGAGCGATCCAATGGGCGGATCCGCCTGGAAGCCGAGGGCCGATACCGAGGCCTCCTCGAACAGACATACCTGGGATTCAACGAAAACTTCTCGCCACGTCACCCAAACCCTGTCGGCGTTGTGCAGGGGAAGAACTTAGGGGGCTGGTCCGTGCTGGCAAACGTATGGCGGGACTTCCACTGGACCGACCATGTCGATCTGTACGGCGGCGGCGGCATTGGAGCAGCCGGCTTTCAGGCCGAGTTTCAGCAAATCGACGTCACGCCTCCCGCTCCCGTCCAAAAAACCTCCTTCACGGGATACGCGTGGCAGGTCGGTCTGGGAGCCATCTGGAACATGAACGACCGCGTCGCAGTCGATGCGAGTTATCGGATCTTCGGGGTCGGTTGGACGATCACTCGCGAGGACCTCGCCTACGGATTCCTGCGGTCCGAGATCCTCCTCTCCGTGCGGATCTACGAGCCGTTTCGTGGGCTGTTGCGGTGAC
>JBPCTA010000362.1:0-5290 GCA_051006595.1 Pirellulales bacterium | reverse complement strand
CACACATGATGAGCAGCCGTGGCTGGCCACCGTCATCCAACTCGTCAATCACGGTGATCGAGCGACCGGCCACCGGCACCTCCCGCAGGCCAGAGGTCGATGGCCTGTCGATCCGATTCCATCGTCGCACCGTACCATCCGCGCCTGCCGTGAGCGGGAAACCCCGGCTGTCGACGGCGATATCCCACATTCGGCCCGCATGGCCGATGAGCTTGGTCCTGAGTTCGCCGGTCGCCGCATTGTAGACCCGGCCTACGCCGTCGCGGCATGCTGTGAAGATGCTGCTTCCATCCGGCGAGAACCGACAGGCGTAGATCCAGTTGGGGTGCGGCGGAAACATCGCCACGACCTTGCCGGATGCGATGTCCCAGATCCGAGCAACGCGGTCGCTGCCCGCTGCGAGGAGCCTAGTGCCATCGGGCGAGGCCGCGAGGCCGTGGATGACCGGTGGCTGAAGGTCGAGATTCGCACGGTCACACTCGCGAAGCACTTGCTCTGCGGTGGTGTCGATGATCGCGATGGTCGCACCGCAGGCAACTGCGACCATTGCAGCGGACACTGGCGCGATCGCTTCGATCTCCGGGTGGGCGTCGCGCACCGGCGGAAACACGTGGACGTCGCGCGGGGCATCATTGCCCGAGACCTTCACGGATCGCAGCACGCGATCTTCGCCACCGTAGAGAAGTCTCTCCCCATTCGCCATGAAGCTGACCGCATACAGCGGCCGGCCGGCGCGCGGAGCCTCGCCTACGGGCTCGATTCCCGCTTCCGGACCGTCGGTTCGCCACCACCGCAGCCGCCCGTCTTGGCCGACGCTCGCGATGAGCCGACCGTCTGGAGAAAAACAGACATCGTTGACTTCGTCGTGGGCATCGACCACCGCGATCGAGGGCTTCGCCTCAAGGCCCCGGAGAAGCCACAGGCGACCATCCGCGCCACCGATGGCCGCCATGTCGCCGGATGGCGAGACGGCGATGCTATGCAGGTCAGACGGCTTTCCCGGGGCGGCCGCTGCGGTCAGGAGGATTTCGCGCTCGCCGTGGGTGCGCCGTTCGAGCCAGCGGCCGGCGAACGAGGAGGCGAGTCCCGGATCGATGCCGCGGGTTTGCGTGAGTTTTTCGATCGCGGCCGCGACGTTGCCCGCGCGGACGGCATCAAAGCCCTGCTGAAGCTCCGCAGCTGCTCGCTGCTTGGCGAGCGCGTGCTCGCGGGCGAGGGCCCGCATTCGCTCGGCCGATTGTTCCCGCACGGCCCAGACGGCGGCAGCGGTGGCTGCCAAGGCCGCGAGGGTAAGCACCGCCACTCGCGGATGCCGCACGATGCTCCGGCTCAGCCGCACCAGAGCTGAAACAGGCCGAGTTTTCGTGGGTACGCCGGCCAGCCAGCGATCGAGGTCGTCGACGAGGTCAGCGGCCGTCGCATAGCGATGCTCCGGACGCTTCGCGAGGCAGCGGCTGCAGACGGCGGCGAGGTCGGCAGAAATCCCGCGCACCAGCCGGTTCGCGGCCGCAGGCTCGTCGAGCAGAACCTCCCGGTAGGTCTCGACTTCGGTCTTGCCGCCCCGCAACGGCCGGCCCGTGAGCATCCGGTGGAGAAGGAGGCCGATCCCATGCACATCGGTGGACGGCCCGACGTCGCCAAACGAGCGGTCGATCTGCTCGGGCGCCATCCAGGCTGGCGTGCCGAGCCTGGCACCTGATGCCGTGAGTTGGGTGAGCGGATCTTCGCCGTCAGACGAGCTCTCCTGGCGACCGAGGCCGAAGTCACCGAGCTTGATCGTCATGCCCGGGGTGCCGGTCGCCACGTCGGGAGGAACCAGCGTGGCGGCGAGATCACCGGCCGCGGTCGGCACGAGCAGGACGTTGGCAGGTTTGATATCACGATGAATGATGCCCGCTTCGTGGGCATGCCCTGCCGCACGGGCGATGGCCAGCGCGATACGGGCCCCCACTCCAGGCGCCACAGGCCCGGGATGCCGAGCGAGCCAATCGGCAAGCGTGCCCCCCTCGCAGAACTCGGTCACGATGAAGGGCTGGCCGCGTTCCTCGCCAACCTCGTGAATCGTGACGATGTGGGGATGAACGAGTCGGGATGCGAGTTCGGCCTCGCGGCGAAATCGGCGACACGACGACTGGGAGAGAACCGCGTCAGGGGTGCAGACTTTTACCGCCACCCGCCGGCGAAGCAGCGGATCGTAGGCCTGCCAAACAACCGAAAATCCACCCCGGCCAGCGAGCCCCAGGATGCGGTAGCGGCCGATTGATTCGGGAATCGCGGGCGTGGCTTCGAGCGGGGCCGATCCCGCCGCCGCCTGCCGAAGCAGGAGCATCAGGTCGAGCACGCCCGAGAGCGGCCCATCGTCGCGGAGATCACCGAGCGATTCAGGAGGCGGCTCATTGGCATGTCCGCCAACATAATCGTCGAGCGCCGCAGCCTTCTCGATGGCCTGTTCGGTCGCCTGTTCGGTCGTTTCGTCGATCACTTCGCCTGGAGCCACATCGTCGCGGCCGCGCGGGTCAGATGGCTCCGGTGGCATGGCAAAGCCTCCGCGGGTGCTACACACCCAGCTTTTCGAGGCTCCCGGCATCGGACGAACTCGATTCCTTGTCGAGCCCACTCGCCGCCCGAGCCATCTCCTCCTGCAGTCGTCCGATGGCCCGATACCAGAGCTTTCGGACCGCATCGGGCGACCGGCCCAGCCGTACCGCGATCTCCACGAACGCCAGGCCTTCCCAATAACGGAGGTGGAGCACGTCGCGATAGTCGGGAGGCAAGTGGGCAATCACCCCAGCGAGCGCAGCGGCATCTTCGCGGCGGATCGCCGAACCGTCGGGTTCTCCGCGGCGGATCGACAGGAGGCGACCGAGCCGAAGACCTGATTCCGAGGCGAGGCTTATCTCTCTGTCGGCCTGCCGCTTCTGCGACGTCTCAAAGCGACGGACCGCATCGACGACGTTGTTTCGCAGAATGGCTCGCAGCCAGGCATAACATTCCTCGGCGGTGCCGCCGCGGAAATCGGGGAAATCACGACGGGCATCGACAGCCGTCTCCTGCACGACGTCGGACGGACCGAGTTTGCCGCGAAGCCCCTGAGGAAGTTCCCGCTGGGCGAGAAGGAGGAGATGCCGCCGGAAGAGTTCGAACAGCCGACCGAAGGCCTCATTATCACCCCCTCTTGCCGATGCCAGCGTCCGCTGCACGGCTTCGCCCGAGGGATCGGCTCCGCGTGGGAACTCGGCGGGGGGCATGGGTCGGCCTCGGCAGGGCATCCGGCGTGATACTCCGTGAAAAAGAGTGTATCCCATCCCGGAAGAAACGCACGGCCCACCAGAACGTCCCAGTTCTGCCCGGCGAGGGCGTGGAATTTCCGCCGTGGCGGGTATACTCGTCCCGAGCGGGGTAGGACTTGTGCCTGATGGTTCAAGAGCCGCGCGATCGACGCGTCATAACTCCTTTCAAAAGGTGGAGCCGCATGGTCGCGTCTGCCTCTCTCGGTGGTTTGCTGTGTCGAGATCGGGCCCGGGCCGTCGTCGTGGTCGGCCTGTTCAGCGTGCTCGCTGCCGGGTCGTCTGCGGTCGCCGCCGTCATCGGCAACTGGGATTTCTCGACGGGCTCCTTCGCGCCGGTGTCTGGCATGCCCGGCATGCAGCTCACCTGGCTGCCGGACACGCCGTATTACGCCGCCTTCGGCGGCACTCCGAATCCGCCGCCTCTTTCCTACGCCACGACCGGATCCTTCGGTGTGGCCGCACTTGGCTCCAGCACCACCACGGTCCTCCGGGTGCCCGACATGCGGGGCCGGGGCGCGGCGGTGGGCATGATGGCCTCGTTTCCGCTGCTCGCCAACGGCACCGCGAGCGGCGGCGAGCCGCTCATCAAGCTCAACCGCTACACGCTCGTCACCGACGTGCTCGTTCCCGATTCGACCCTCACGAGCCTGCCCAATTATCTCGATCTCTTCCAGCCCCGGGGAAACGGCGACGGATCGCTCTTCGTGCGAAAACCCAGTCAGCAACTCGGGGCCGCGGTGTCGTATGGCGGCCAGATCGCCGCCAACACCTGGTATCGGATCGCAGTGGTGATGCAGCTCGACGCCGCCACGTCGGCTCCGCGATATGAGACCTATCTCGACGGCCAGCCGATCGGCCAGATCGTCTGGGATCAGATCGTGGTCGATTCCAACCGCAACGCCCAACTCAAGGACTTCGATCTCGTGCCCGATGGCCTGTGGTCGATTGCCGCGCTTTCGGAGACCCAGAGTTCCCTCCCCGCAAACGCCTCCGGCTTCTTCGCCTTCAACGACGATAGTGGCGAGGTGGGCGAGCTCTACGTCGCCAACATGCAGTTTCGCGACGATGCCCTTTCAGCGGCCAGCGTGGCAGCCCTCGGCGGCGCGGCCGCGGGGCCCATCGCGGTGCCCGAGCCGGCGGGATGGCTGCTCGTCGCGGCCGGAGTCGTGAGCGCCTGTCATATGTCGCGGCGTTGCTACCGCACCCCGCTCGATTCACGGCTACACTGAGTTCGCTCAGGTTGCCAAGGGAGGCTTTCGCCATGAACGGACCACGCCGGAGGGAATGCCCGCTGTCACGGCGAGACTTCGTGGCAGGGTGCACTGCGGGCGTCGCCGCAACTGCGATCGGACCTCGCGGACACGCCGCCGACCTCGCGACGATCGCCCCGGCCGACATGCTCGCCGACTACGTGGCGACGCCCGATGCCTCCACGGCCATCGTGCCGCTCGGCGGCGGCGAGGCTCTCGGCGGACGCTGGCAGACCTGCCGGCTCACGAGCCAGACCTGGAAAGACTGCCTCTGGACGCACGAACTCTCGATGTTTCTGCCGGCCAACGCCCAGGACACGAGCCGGATGCTCCTCTGGATCGACGGCGGCAACGACAAGAAGGTGCCGCAGAATGAGATCGCCGAGCCCACAGACGCGGTCAGGATCCTCGCCGCCGTGGCCACTGCCGCAGGCCTGCCAGCGGCGGTCGTGCGGCAGGTGCCGTTTCAGCCGATGTTTGGGGATCTCCACGAGGACGGTCTGATCGCGCATACCTTCGTGGAATACACGAAGACGGGCGATCCCACCTGGCCGCTGCTCCTGCCGATGGTGAAGTCGGCCGTCGAGGCGATGAATGCGGCAGCGGCGCAGGCGAAGGAGCACTGGGGAGCAGCGATCGACGAGTTCGTGGTGACGGGCGCAAGCAAGCGTGGCTGGACGACCTGGCTCTCGGCGGCGATCGATGATCGCGTGAAGGGCATCGTGCCGATGGTGATCGACATGATCTCGC
>JBPCTA010000361.1:0-7017 GCA_051006595.1 Pirellulales bacterium | reverse complement strand
GCCTTCGCCCACAGGGGCATGCGTTCGTGGTTATCTAGGAACTCCCTGCGGGCCATGGGGTCCTCTTCAAAGAGATCCAACAGGTGATTTCGTCCTTGATCACTTCCCAGAAAGTCTTTTTTGAAGAAAAAACTCATCGGAGACGACTCCCATGACCGTGGAACAGTTGATCAGCCTCTTGGCACCCATCCTGCCGAATCTCCTCTTGGACGAGGAGAGAGACGGGGAGGTCATTGTCTACACGGGCTTCAGGGAGGATCCCAGCGGGACGCTCGTGGAGGTCACCAACCCAGCCTGATGGGCTCTGATGGCAGGGGGTTGGGATGGGGTGGGATGGGATGGGTGCGGCCGAGCCTTCACAAGAGGGCTTCGGGAAATTCGTGAATTCACGAATCGGTACCTTTTTCCGTCCACCCCGCGACGAAACTGAAGGTAGTGGCGAAACCGTCCGAGGCCCTAAGTCGTTGCCGGCTTGCAACTTCCGCGTTGAACTTGATAATCCAGATATCTGCTGAAGTCTTCGGAAACGAAACTTGGCAGGTTTGTGGTACCGAGGGTCGCGGGTTCGAGTCCCGTTAGCCACCCTGGAAAACATCGAGGAGCGGTCGCTTACCGTCCCTCGCCCTCGAGATGGGCGTCGTAGTCACGGGTCAGGACACGGGCCCGAACCGCCGTGCCCTCGCCACGCAGGCTCGTGATCTCGAACGTGCCCCCCAGCCGTTCGATCCGCTCCCGCATGCCCTGCAGGCCGAAGTGACCCTGCTGGGGGCCGACCTCTTCGCCGACCACAAAGCCCTGCCCATTGTCGCTGATCGTCGCGGCAATCTCGCCCCGCTCTTCGTGGAAGGTGACCGTTGTGGCCACCTCTGTGCAGTGGCTGTGTTGGAGAGCGTTGTAAATCGCCTCCTGGGCCACGAGCAGGAGGTTGCCGGCCACGAAATTGGGAATGGGAAACGACGTGCCGATCGTCGTCAGCGAGAGATGCTCCGTGCGGCCCATCGACAGCTGATTGAGCAACGTCTGCATCGAATCCGTGAATGACTGGCCGACGAGCGGCACCGTCCGCAGAGCCCAGACAGACCCACGGAGTTCCTTCGTGGCATGCTCGACCATCTTGCCGGCCACCTCCAAATGCTGGGCCGCCATGCCGCTCCCGGCGCTGCTCACGGTGCGGCAGGCCCCGAGTTGGTAGACGATGCCGCCGACTGTCTGGAGGAGCGTGTCGTGAAGGTTTGCCGCGAGCCTGTTTCGCTCCCGGAGGCTCGCTTCGTATTCGATCGCCGCGTCGCGTCGGAGTCGCATCTCGCGGGCCAGCATTCGGCCCTGTGATTGCACCTCGCGCCGCAGAAGCCAGACCCACACCAGCGCTCCGCTGAGGACCGTTGCGAGCGTCGCGAGCACGGCGGCCAGACGACGGGGAGTCCACCACGATGGGGCCGACAGCACCACCACGTCGGTAGGGGTTCGCAGGAGGAGCGTCACCTGTCTCAGCACCGGAACGACCGTCTCGGAGGCTGCCATGACGCCGGGAGACAGATGGATCTGCACCACGCCCGTCGCCTGCACGCGGGTGCCGGGCCGAAGCCCGGCCAGCATGGCGAAGGAGTCGCCCGGGAGGGCCGCGACGGCGGTGATCCCGCCGCTCGTGAGCACCAGTTCGCCGGCCGCTCCGTCGCTGTCCGCTGGCCTGGTTTCCGCGACGGTGGCCGGAAACTTGATCAGGCAACCGTTGTAATCCGACGGATCGGCCATCAGATGCCTGGACACGGCCTCGGTATTGATGCGCACGATGTCGGCGGGAGCGATGGCGATCGGCTCGGGCGCCGGGCCGCCTTCAAGTCGCTCGATAGCAGCTTCACAGAGGCCTGCGATCCGCCGACTCGTATCGACGAAGCCCGTCACCCGCACGCGGTCGCCTGGAGCAAGAGACGGGGGTGAAGCCGGAACGACCTGCACGCCACACAGGCCCCGTTGGATGAAGACCGAGTCACGAGTGGCATACGTCACGACGCCCTCCGTGATGATGCGGTGCGCCGTCTGGGGCCTGAACCGGTAGCGGCCGATATCGACCAACTCCACCAGCGGCACGTCGGCCGGCGTGGCGGGGGGTGGCTCGACGATCGTCACGTCGGCTGCGCGTGGGGTGACAAGCCTCGGAGCGATGAACTCGCCACGCGTGTTTCGAATGGCCCCGACGACGCCGATGAGTTGAACCCTTGCATCGACCAGTGCATCGGCGCCGGGAAGGCCTTCGCCATCGATCACCTGGGCCTGAAGGTGGCGGGCTCCGCAGGCGATCACGAGATCGACCTTGCGGTTGTCTTCCCGACGATATCCCTGCACGATGCCGGTGCACGTGACGCGGAGGGCATTGTCGGTGCCGATGAAGAGCCGTTCGAGATCGGCGGGAGGGGCTAGGGGAAGATCGAGTTCGCGCATGAACTCGATGGCTTCGATCAGGATCAAGGGAGAGTAGCCGCCACGACTAACCCGGCCCTCGATCACCACCTCCAAGCCGGGACGAATGACGCCTCGCACGTGGTCCCTGGCCTTCTCCTTCCAGCACGCGACCCAGACGCCGGCGGTCTCGTCCTGGATCACACCGACGGCCTGATCCGGCTGCCACATCGTGACGACACCGCGGATCTTTACTCCGTCCGACTTCTGGCTGCCTATCGGCAGTTCGAGCACGCGAACGATCGGTGTGGATGCCGCCGGCTGAACTGGGTCGGTGCTTTCGCCTCGAACAGGCCAGAACGCGAGCAGCAGAAGGCATGCACTCGTGAGCAGGTGGTGACGCGACGGCATCGGAACTCGACCGGATGAGGAACCGCGAACCATCCGCTGGAGAATACCGCAGCCTCTACAAACCCCGGCCAGTTGTCCGGCTGCCGCGCGGCTCTTTCTTCGGGACGTCATAGGTCACGGTGAGTGGTTGGCTTCCCTTCGTAACCGTTATTTCAGGAGGCTGATAGCCCTTGGCGACATAACTGATGTCTCCCCAGGGGTCCGGGCTGGTCGGGTCGGGAAGTCCCGCATCGCAGGTGATGATCACCTTGTAGCGGCCCGGCAGAAGGCCGTCTCCCTCACGAAACGACGTGACCGCAAACACACCCTCCTCGCCGAATGCCGCCGTGCCCGGCCGCGAGGGAAGGCCGACGGGGACCTCGATGGGTGTGAACGTGACGGTGCCAGGTGCCGGGCAGGCGCCGCCGTCGAAGGAAACGGTGCCTCGAACCGGCACGATCGGCAGGCCATGGCCGCCACAGCCGGCGGTCATCATCAGGGCTGCCATTGGCAGAGTGGTCCAGGCCAGCCACCGCATCGTCTCATTCCCGGCGGCAGGACGATGTGCCATCACAGTGATCCCGCGTCGCCGGCAGCACGGCTCCCGAGGGCGTTGTACACGCGGTAGTCGATGGTTTCGGGAACGAAGTGCACGCTCCCATCGACCATCGCGATGCCAACGCCGCCCGGATGGCTGCTCTTAAAACCGTGTGATCGCCACGGCTGGGGCACGGGATTGTCGGTTGACATCGTGTTGAGCGGAATCTGCGTCGAGGAGAGCGGATGATTGTCGCAGAAAAGACAGTTCCAGATGCAGTGGAAGGGTCTCGTCTCACCGACCGCGAAAGTCTTGGAGGCGCCGTCCGTCACCTTCCGCCGTGATACACCGTCGGCCGAGCGGGCGAACAGGCCGACGCCCATGCTCGCATCGGGACAGGTTCGGGAGTTGTAGCAGGGAGCCGCCATGTTCCAGCCAAGCCCCTCCGTTCCCATGTTGTTGCCCATGCAGGCGTAGGCGCTCTGGTCGAACGCGCACTGGTCGGGGATCGTCGGGCCGAGCGAGCCGGTGTACCAGAGGGCCTGGCTTGCACTGGCATTCCGGTTGCCGGCCGCCTTGCGGATCTCGTCGGGCTGCCCCGAGACGTTTTTCTTGAGGGGGCTTCCCGCCTGCACGTCGCTGGGGCAGATGAGGCCGGGCACGATCGTCTGGGCTGCCACGGCGACGTTTCGGCCCTGATCAAAACCCTGCGTGGGGTCGAGTTGCACGGCGATGTTCTGCTGCTCGATGTATGGGAAAATATCCACAACCCAGTTGCCCCGAGCGGTCGCGTGGCCGTAACTCGCGCCGCCAGGAAATTTCCTCTTCGCGGCCTCGTATGTGTTGAGCCCGAGCCCGAGCTGCTTGAGGTTGTTCTGACAACTGATTCGACGGGCGGCCTCCCTCGCGGCCTGCACGGCCGGCAGCAGCAGGCCGATGAGCGTGGCGATGATCGCGATCACCACGAGGAGTTCGACAAGTGTGAAACCATGGAGGGGTCGAGGGCCTGCCCCGATGACCGAGTCAAGCGATGCGGGTTGACACACGCCTCCGTAGCGAAAGCCTCGGCGATTCCTTATGGCATCCAAGCGCGAAACTCCCTGCGGCGGTTGGGGTGACTTTTCGGGGTTATTTGCTGCGGAGGTCGAAGTCGGCGGAGTTCGCGCCTTGTTTCACGTCGACCGTGAGTTCCTTCTGCTCGTTGTAGCGGGCGGGAATCCTTTCGCGGCCTGTGAAAAACTCGCCGGCCGGGAGGCCGGGCGGCGGCGTCATGTCGGCCGAGGAGATCTGAACGCGGTAGCCATTCGCCATCATGCGGGCGTTATATCGGCCGTTTTGGATGGAGGCGCCCGCCGTCGAACCCTTGCCGTCGGCCGGTTCAAATCGAATCGCACCCTCAGCGAGCGGCGAACCGTCGAGATTGACCTCACCGGAGAGGTCGCCCAAGGCCGGACCCCTTCCGCAGCCGGCCACGAGGAGAACCATGGCCACGAGCGATCGCAGGTCCCGGCACGCAGAGTCAGTCACTGAACCTCCCTTCCGTCCATGGTGCCAGACGCATCCCAGATGGCGCGGTCGATGGAGTCTTCCGTGAAGCGAACCGAAGCATCACCGTATCCCACCAGCACTCCGCCGGTGTGTTTGCTGCGGGCCGCATGTCGCATGCTCCCCGTTGATGAGAGCCGGCAGGGCATGGTGGCAGGGGCTTCCGCGCAGTAGTTCGATGATTGCGATCCCTTGACGATGTCGGCAGCGGTGCTGTTGGGCGTGTCAGCCGTCATGAACAGGGCCGTGCCATCATCGTTGTAGATATCGCCGCGATGGTCGTAGACATCATCCCGCGGATGCATCACCTTTTCCGACACGAGCATCGTCTTCGACATGCCATCGGCAAAGTCCTTGAAACGGCTCTCCCGTGAGACGGTGACTTTGTTCGGAGGATCGAAACCGAACGGAGCCCGCCGCTTCTCCGTCGGGTTGTACGCCGTGGACCATTTGTCGGGAAAATCGACCGGCCCCCAGTTGAGGCCGTAGTTGCCGCGCTGGCGGACATGGGCATCGGGCACGCCGGCCCAGGCCGGTGCTCCGCGGTCGCTGGGGCAGTAGAAGCCCTTCACGGTCCGGGCCAGCACACCGGTGTATTGGCTCCCGTTGGTGTTGGGGGCCTCGAAAAAACCCTTCGTAAAATCGTAGGCATCGAGGAGGGATTTCTCCTCGAGAAAGGCAAACAGAAAGGGAGGCCAGCTGGTTCGCGGGTTCGATTGCGCCCCCGGGGGCAGTTTCCGCTTGCTGTCGGC
Source organism: Pirellulales bacterium (assembly GCA_051006595.1). GTDB lineage: Bacteria > Planctomycetota > Planctomycetia > Pirellulales > UBA1268 > QWPN01. Next base: position 1,395 of record JBPCTA010000361.1, on the reverse strand, counting down.
GTGTGTCTGCATGGCCAGCGTGAGTTGCTTGATATTGTTGGTGCAGGCAGAGCGACGGGCCGCCTCGCGGGCCGTCTGCACGGCGGGTAAGAGCAGGCCGATGAGCGTGGCGATGATCGCGATCACCACGAGCAGTTCGACCAGGGTGAAACCCTGACGGCCGAGAGCGTTGCGGCGGTGGCAACAGAAACGAAGAAGATGCACAAAAGGCCCCCTCAGTAGCCAACGACTGAAAAATACGATACTCGGCCCTCACGGGGAAGAGAATTAGCCGTTCGGCTAGTTCGCGAACCCTGTGGCGAGGCTTTACCATGCACGGAGGCGCATGGGTTTCCTCGGTCAGAGGCCGCGCTTGAACGGGCGTGACGGTCGTAGCTCAGAAAGGCCGCTCGGTGGAGCGTCCAGGTCCGCTGGTCAGCGCGGCAGTGGTCAGTTCAGCAGTGGTGCCGGTGATGTCCCCACAAAAAATCCGCCTTCTGCTCGTGGATGACCATCCCGTGATGCGGGCCGGTTTGGCGAACCTCCTCAACAGTGAGGCCGATTTGGTCGTGGTGGGACAGGCCGACGATGGGAAGGCCGCCTGCGACTTGTGGACGCGGTGCCGTCCCGATGTGACGCTGCTGGATTTGGCGATGCACGGCATCGATGGTCTCGCCACCCTCGCACGGATCCGCCGGCTGTGTCCGCAGGCACTCGTGTTGATGCTCACGTCCGCCGAGGCGCATGAGGATGCCCAGCGAGCGATGGAGGCTGGGGCCAGCGGCTATGTCACGAAGCATGTTGGGCACCGGGAGCTCACCGACGCCATTCGCCTGGTTTATGCGGGAGGCCGGCCGGTGCAGGGGGTCGTCAAGACCCGGCCGCCGGCCCCGGCCGCAGGGCAGGCCGGTCCACTCTCTCCTCGCGAGATGGAGGTGCTGGGGCTGCTCCGCGAAGGTTTCACGAACAACGAGATGGCCAAGTTGCTGGGCATTTCCAGCCATACCGCAAAGGCGCATGTGGCTGGGGTGATTGAGAAACTTGGGGCGAGCGACCGCACTCAGGCGGTGGCCCGAGCGTTTGATCTTGGGCTGCTCAAAGCGGCAGGAGTGTCGCGGCATCACCAGTGAAAATGGGCCCTGGAACTGGCCCCGCCAATTAGCCGAATGGCTAATGTCATTGTGTGGATTGATCCTCTACCCTTTCGACCTAGTAGTGGTCACGCTGACACGGTTTTTGTTCGGGCAAGGGGGGAAGTCGCCATGCGAATGATCCGTTCGGCACCAGTGTGGGCGGTGGCCGCCGCGTTGTGCCTCCTGTCGGGAGGCGAGAGCCTCGGTCAGACATGGTCGAACGGTGCCGGCACATTTCTCTGGAACACTCCGACCAACTGGAACTCTGGTGCGGTGCCAGCAC
>JBPCTA010000360.1:0-3525 GCA_051006595.1 Pirellulales bacterium | reverse complement strand
AAAATCCCGTGGAGAGCGATCTCCGTGCGGGTTCGATCCCCGCCTCGGCCATTGCAGGGCGCATCCGATCCGGGCTTGCCGCGGTCAGCGGTCGGCGGCTATCACTCCCCCCTCGAGCGTCCACGAGTCCTCCTTCAGCCACCGCCGCGAATCGTTGCATGCCCCTGCCACCGCAGACCGTCATCGATCCACCCGCGGGCGCGGGGAGTCGGCGGGCCCCGGTCTGGCTGCCGTGGCTGCTCGCCCCCGCGTTTCTGCTGTTGCCGATCGGTGGCTGCGGCGCCGCTGCCGCCCTTCGCCAGCCCAACGCACCCGTCGCGGAGGCGACCCCGCCACTGCCTCTGCCCGGACCGGTGGCGACGGTCGTGACGATGGCGCAGCCCTCCCGGTGACTTCCGGACCCTCCGGTGGCGTGGCGCCGGCCGGCGCACTAGTTTTGCTGACGGAGTCCGGGTCCGGACTTCGTGGAGAACGTGCATGTCCCTTCGATCTCGGATCGCGCTGGTGGCAACGGCCTTGGTGCTGGCTGCAGTCGCCGTGAACACCGGCCTGCAGACGCTTGCCGCTCGCCGCGCCATCCTGGAGCAGACCCGTGCAGGAGGCGACGGCATCGCCGGGATGCTGGCCCGGGTGGCCGCGTTTGCCGAAGACGTGCCGGGATATGTCGAGGACGAGATCGGACGGCACATGATCGCCGAGGCGCGGCTGCTGGCTGCCTATGCCGCCGTCGCCGCCAAAGCCGGCATCGGCCGGGAGGCGATCGTGGACCAGCTTCACAAGATCACCGACGAGACCGTCGTTGACCAGTTGCTCGTCACCGATTCCGAGGGCGTGGCCTCCATCGACACCGAGGAGCCTGCGAAGCCGTTCGTATTCCTCCCCGATGCCGCGAAGCAGCCCGAGGCCCATGTCTTCCACCGGCTCTTGAAAGGCGACGTGCCGAGCATCGTCCAGAAGGCACGGCCGCGGGATCAGGACGGAAAGGTCTTCAAATACGCCGGCGTGGGCGGCGTCGATGCGGCCCAGATCGCCGAGGTCGGCATGGAAGCGACCTTCCGCGACCGGCTCGAACACAATCTCGGCGTGCAGCGGCTCGTGGGCGAACTCGTCGGGGGCGACGTCCGCGAGGTGCAGATTCTCGACCGGCAACTGGCCCCGGTGGTGACGCGACGAGTCGATCAAACCGGAGCCGCCACCGACGTTCGTCTGGCGTTGCAGCCAGACGATGCGGCGCTCGTCCGCGACTGCATGACGGAAGGCAGACCTGTGGGTCGATTCACGGCCGATGCCTACCGCGTGGCGGCGCCGGTCGCCCGCTCCGACGGCCGGTCATCCGGCGCGGTGCTCGTGAGCATCGCCACGGAATCCAGCCGCGACGTGCTCTGGTGGCAGGCCGCCGGAGCGGCGGCATCGGCGATGTTTGTGGGGCTTCCGGCAGTGCTGGCCGCCGTCTGGCTGGCCCGGTCGATCGCCGGCCCGGTGGCCACGGCGCTGTCGGTCGCGGAGTCGATTGCCGCTGGGGATCTCACGCAGCGGGTAAAGGGCGCGGGCTCGCACGAACTCGGCCGGCTGCTCGGCTCGTTCGAACGCATGAGCCAGTCGCTGGGCGGCCTGATCGGCCGGATCCAGGCGGCGGGCGAGCGGCTCTCGACCGTCGAGGCCGACGCGACGACGGCCCTGGCCCGCCAGGAAAAGGCCGTCCGCGGGTTCAGCGGTTCGGCCAATGAGATTTCCGCCGCGGTGGCGCAGATTTCGACCACCGGCGACCAGCTGCTCGCTGCCACCAGCAGCGTCACCGGGATCGCCCGGGAGGCGGCGGTCGTCGCCGATCAGGGCCGCGGCGGCCTGGAGAGCATGACGGCCTCGATGGAGCATCTGGACGAGGCGATGAACGCCTTCACCAGAAAACTGGCCACGATCAGCCAGCGGGCCAGCGGCATCACGTCGGTCGTCACCGCGATCGCCAAGGTCGCCGAACAGACCAATCTCCTCTCGGTAAACGCCACGATCGAGGCCGAAAAGGCGGGCGAGTCGGGGCGTGGGTTTCGAATCGTCGCCCAGGAGATCCGGCGACTGGCCGACCAGACCGCCCTCTCCACGAAGGACATCGAGCGGATGGTCCGCGACATGCAGGCGGCCGTGGCCAGCGGCACGATGGAGATGGATCGGTTTCGAAACGAGGTGAGCGGCCGGATCGGCGAGGTGGCTCAGGTCAGCGAAAAGCTCGGCCGAATCATCGAACCGGTGCAGTCGGTGACCCGCTCGCTGGAGACGGTTCACCGGGGCATGGAGTCGCAGTCGCAGGGGGCGAAGCAGATTCGCGACGCCATGGAGACGCTGCGGGCCGACGCCGGTGAATCCGCCGCCTCGTTCGGCGTGTTTTCGACGTCGCTGGCGGAGCTCCGCCGTTCGATTGCCGAACTCAACGCGGAAGCGGCCCGATTCCAGACCCGGGCCGACGATGCTGACGCCACGGGTTGATCGAGCCGGTCGGCTGGCACCGGAGCCGTTTCAGCGGCGGGCGTCGCTCTGGCGGGTCGCCTGCCGGCCGGCCAGGAACCGACGCAGGCCGCTCACGATGCGAGTCGGGTGTTGTGCGCCCGATTCCGCATGGATCGGCGTCTCACCGTCCTCGGTGACGATCACCTCGACCGCCTCTGCGGCGAGTGCCGTGCCCCCCAGAAGGTCTTCCGAGGCACCCTGGGTCGATTCCTGGGTTTCCTGCGGGGCCACTCGAGCCACGACGAAGTGGTCGCGGGTGAGCGATTCAAACTCCGGATCCTTGATCAGGGTCGCCACCCGGGTCTTTGCGGCCGAATCGCTGGGGCGGGACACCAGCAGGAGCACCGGACGCCGCGAATCCCGAGCCGTTTCCACGGCTTCGTCGACGGAGGAAAGGATCTTTCCGTCCTCACCATTGTCGGAGGGCGTGCCCGCCAAGACCGGGGCCGGCACGTGCTTCTCGAGGGCGGCGAGCCAGGCCTGCGGGGTTTGCCCGTGATACCCGGACTGCGCCGTGATTTTGGCTCCGTCGGGGGCAATCAGGACGGTATTCGGGAACGTTCGAACCCCGTATTTGATGCAGACTTTCGACCGAATCTGCCGCTCGTCCTGGGAAATGCCCTGCTGCGGGAGGTCGATCATCAGCAGAACGACCCGGTCCTCGGCCCAGGCGAGGAACTCGGGGCTTTCCAGGACCTTTTTCTCGAGCGTCACGCAATGCGGGCACCAGTCGCTGCCGGTGAAAATCGTCAGGACAGGCCGGCCCGACTGTTCCGCGGCCGCCATGGCCTCGTCGTAGTTCCGCAGCCAGCGGTCGGAGGCCTCGGCAGCGACTCCGGCGAAAGCGACACCCATGGCTGCCATGGCAGTCATGGCTGACATGGCAGTCATGACCGCGATCCTGCGGCCCCGACGGGCTGCCTCGCGGACCGGCCGCGAAAACTGAAGTCGACTCGTTTCTGCGATCAGACTCATCGTCGTTTGCCTCCCTGCCTTCCCATACCCATTTCATCGGGCGAACAT
>JBPCTA010000359.1:0-2519 GCA_051006595.1 Pirellulales bacterium | reverse complement strand
TTGGGAGGCCGTGTGCCGGTCAGACATCGCGGCATTGTCTGACCGGACTACGCGACGCATCAGCCACGGGTTCGACCCGCCAGGGCGATCGATCCCTCTGCCCCAGCCCGTTCCTTTGGAAAATAGCCTGTTTCGCCCGGCCACGCAATGAAACGGCGGAGCATTCGCCAGTCGAATAACGGCGCCCGGCCGCCGCGAGCGATGAATAACTGAGTCCTCAGCCTGGGCAATGTTCCCAGCGTGCCGATGAAGTTCCATCGGAGTGAGACACTACACTGAGTGCGTTCAATTTCAGGAGATGTTGGCCATGGAGCCGTACTCGACATGAATGATTTCGAAGCGTCTGGAGACGGAATGTCGCCCATGGGTGTTCGACGCCGCGATCCGTGCCGGCGGGCTGGTCGCGTGGTCGCGAGTGCACGGTATGTTCTCGCCTGGGCGGTCCTCGCGATCCTCCCCACGGTGGCCGAGGCCGCGGGCGAGTCGCCTGCGAGCGCATCGAGGAGCGGCAGGCAGCCGAACATCATCGTGATCCTCGCGGACGACCTCGGCATTGGCAACGTCAGTTGCTACGGCGCCGACCATTTCAAAACGCCCCACATCGACGCCCTTGCCGCCTCGGGCATCCGCTTTGGCCAGTGCTACAGCGCTCCCAACTGCGGGCCGTCACGGGCGCTGATGATGACGGGCCGGTATGGCTTTCGCACGGGCATGACGGGCAACGACAAGCCCAGCGTGGCGATGCTCGAAGCCGCCTCCCAGACGGAAGTGATGATTCCCCGGCTGCTGTCGGCCCGCGGCTACGCGACTGCCAGCGCCGGCAAATGGAGCCAGGTGCCGCTGCAGCCGTCCGCGTGGGGCTTCGACGAATACATCCGCACGAAGGGAAGCGGGGCGTATTGGCCGACGGCCGAAAGGGCCACCTACACCATCAACGGCACAGAGCAGCCGTGGCGGGAGGGGGAGTACATGCCCGACATCACCCAGCGGTTCGTGATCGACTTCATCAACCGCCACAAGGATGGCCCGTTTTACGTGCACTATCCGCTGGCCCACGTCCACACCGACATGCTGCCGACGCCCGACAGTGCCGCCGACAGCCAGGATCTCTTTTCCGACAACGTCGCCTACATGGACAAACTGGTGGGCGACCTGATGGCGGAACTCGATCGTCTGGGCCTCCGGGAAAACACGCTGGTGATGTTCGCCGGCGACAACGGAGTGCACCAGGGAGAGGCCGCACGATCGACCATCCGCGGCAGGCCGCTTTCGGGCTCCAAAGGCACGTTGCTCGAGGGTGGAAGCCGCGTGCCGTTGGTCGTTTCCTGGCCCTCGGGAATCCCCGCAGGGGCGGTCTGTGACGATCTCGTGGGGTTGGTGGATGTGCTGCCGACGCTCGCCGACGTTGCCGGCGCCGACCTGCCGGTCGGAGTGGAGATTGACGGCGTGAGCTTCGCGCCGCAGCTTCATGGCGACCGAGGGTCGCCGCGGGAGTGGATCTTCGTGATGCTCGGCCGCCACTGGTATGCCCGGGAAGCAGGCTGGAAACTCACCGACGCGGGCGACCTGTTCGACATGCGCGACGCGCCCTTTGCCGAGCACCCGGTCGCCCCGAATGCCTCGGACCCGGCGGCGGCAGCCGGCCGGCAGCGGCTCGAGGCGGTGCTCGCAACGCTCGATCCCGCATCGGGCAAGCTCGGCGACGAGTCGGGCAAGCACGCCAAGAAGGCGAAAGAGTAGGCCGTTTGCCGGCGTCTCGCGGAGATGCTCATGGCCTCACGCCCAATCCTGACGGCTCCGCAAGCGTTTTTGGTTGGAGCGAATCGCTCCACTTCCCCGGATGAACTGGGGCGAATCGCTCCAGTTCACTGATGCGATTCGCCCCACTGACGACAGCCGTTTCGTACCGCGCGATTATTCGTCGGGCCCAAACGCATTACTGACTCCACGAGGACCGCACAAACTGCGGCTCTGGCGAAGTTTTTTGACGGATGTCGCGCGAGACCACGAGCGTTTCGCAACTCTGGCGAATCATCTGGCATGCCGCTTGCACCTCATGTCTTATACGATGCGGGTTGTGGTGCCGGCCAGCGATGGTAAATCCGACTATCACCCGCGGTAGAATTTGGATGGGGACACATCGTTGTGTCTCCGTGGCGTGTGTGCTGAAAGGGAGTGTTTGATGAGGCGAACTTCGTTGTCCGGCCGACGAATGGTGTGGCTGGTGGCCGTCGTGGGGGCCGCCTGTGCTGGGGCGCTGGCATGCGGTGCTCGCTCGGGCCATGCCGCTGTTTACACATGGACGCAGTACGGCACCGGCACATTCAACTGGTCGTCGGCTGGCAACTGGGCGAGTGGCACGGCCGTGTCTGGAGCCGGCAACACCGTTGCCCTTTTTGGTCCGTCAGGAACCTATGCGGCCGGGTTTACCACAACGTCGAACCTCGACTACGGCGGTGGAAACCTCGTGCTCAATCAGTTGCAACTCACGGGTTCGAGCAACGCGCTCAGCGGTACCT
>JBPCTA010000358.1:0-3631 GCA_051006595.1 Pirellulales bacterium | reverse complement strand
CTGCGTGTCTGGCCCATGACAGGCAAAGCACCGCCTGGCCAAGAGCGGCTGAATCTCTCGGGAGAAATCGACCGGCTCCGCGGCGGATGCCGTGGGTGCGAACGGTGCGCACCCGAGCGACAGGCTCAAGGCGGGCCAGGCCAACGCAAGCCGCACTGCCCAGCGCAGACAATCGAAGGAGGCAGGGCTGTGTCGCGTGACGCTCATCGGGATGCCCAATGCTCTGCCGAAGCCCACCGTGTGAAGCCCACCGCGACCTATTCTAAGTGGCTTTAACAAAAGGTCAATTGAGCGAAGCATCAGGGGCCAGCACCGTGCCCCGGGGCTCTGAACCATGACGCACACTCACACCCGAATCGAGTCGCCGCTCCTGCGGCGGATCAACGAACGGCGACTGCTCGAGGTGCTGCAGCAGCAAGGGCCGTCGTCGCGGGCCATGCTCACCCGCATGTCGGGCCTCACCGCGCCGACGGTATCGAAGGCGGTCGATTCGCTCCTGCGATGCGGTCTGCTCGAGGAACTCGATCCGCTCGAGCAGACGCTCGGCCGTCCGGGCCGGCTGGTTCGCATGGCGGCCGAGTCGGCGGTGGTGCTCGGAGTGGTGATCGATGCCAAGACATCATGCGTGACGGTCGCGGGACTGGATGGTGTTGCTACCGACGCATCGACGCGATCGTTTCCGACGCCCGACTCCTACCCCGCGTTGATCGATGCGATCGCGGAACGCTGCCGGGCCCTACTGGCCGCCGTGACCGGCAAGGTGCACGGTGTCGGCGTCAGTGTTCCGGGACTCGTCAACGATCGGCTGCGGGAGATCGTCGTCTCGCCAAATCTCCATATCCTCGACAAGCGGAATCCGGCGTTGGACCTTGAAGCACGACTGGGAGTGCCGTGTCTGCTGCTCCAGGAGACGGATGGGCTCTGCCTGAGTGAACGGATGGGTGGCAATGCCCGCGGGCTGCAGGATTTTGCGGTGCTCGACGCCGCTACGGGCCTGGGACTCGGCGTGATGAGCGGCGGGCAGTTGCTCGCCGGACACGGGGGCATGGCCGGCGAGATGGGGCACATCACCGTGGCCCCTGACGGCATGCGTTGTGGCTGTGGCAACCGTGGCTGTCTGGAGACGCTGGCCACCGACACGGCACTGGTGCGGCTCATGGGCGAGCACCTCGGGAGGCCGATCCGGATCGACGAGGCGGCCACGCTGCTTGCCAGCCGCCCCGCCGAGTTTCACGATCAGACCCGCGTCGTCTCCACGTATCTGGCCATCGCGATCGCCGCCGTCATCAACATTTTCAATCCCACGGCGCTGTTCGTGCATGGGACGCTCCTGACAGGTTCGGAGGAACGGTTCGCCGGAGTCCTCGAGCAGGTGAGGCAGCGAACGCTCACCGCATCGCTCGCCGACTGCACGATCGCCGCGGCCCGCTCTAGCAAGCGGCAGGGGGCGATTGCCGGTATCATCCACCACCTGACGAGCGGCTGGGCGCCGGCGATTCGCTGAAGCCCCGTCCGGCGCAGGCTTCAGCATACGAGGAGGTTGGATGTCGGCTTCTGGTTCGGGCCCCGCCTCCTGCTTCTCCCTTGCCGGCCGCGTGGCGGTCGTGACGGGATCCACGACCGGCCTCGGGAAGGCCATGGCGCGGTGTCTCGGGCTGGCCGGTGCGAAGGTGGCCGTCAACTACGCCAACGACCGGCCTCGCGGTGAGGAGACCCTTGCCGAGCTGCGGGCAGCGGGCATCGTCGCGGAACTGGTGCAGGCCGACGTGACGAGCGAAGCCGACGTCGATCGCATGGTGACGGCGATCGAGCGATCGCTGGGTCCGGTCGACATCGTGGTGGCGAATGCCACTCCCGCGCAGCCGCTGAAGCCCATCGAGGAGTATGACTGGGATTTCTACCAGCAGATGCTCGACTTCTTCGTGAAGAGTCCCTATCTGCTCGCCCGCCGGGCCTTGCCCGGCATGAAGGCTCGGCGACACGGCCGACTGATCAACATCACCAGTGAAGTCTTTCACCTCGGCGTGGCCCCCTTCTCGGCGTATGTCGCGGCCAAGGGAGGGCAGACGGGCTGGTCGCGAAGCATGTGTCACGAACTTGCGCCGCACGGCATCACCGTCAATATGATCGCCCCCGGATGGATTCCCGTGGAGCGGCACGCGGCCGACCCTCAGGCCGACAAAGATGCCTACCGGGCCACGATCCCCGTGGGCCGTTGGGGCCGGCCCGAGGAGGTGGGCTGGGCCGCCGTCTATCTCGCCAGCGACGAGGCGGCGTTCGTGACGGGCCAGACCATCGCCGTCAACGGCGGCCGCACCTGCTGGTAGGCCGGCGAGCGGCCGCAGCGGTTTCGCGCCTGAGCCGTCGAGCGGTTATAGCGGCGTCGCGCCTGAGCCGTCGAGCGGTAGTAGCGGCGTCCCGCCTGAGCCGTCGATCCAGCGCCGCGATCAGCCGCTCGAGTTGCCGGCGATACGAAAAGTGCTCCACTTCGAGGGCATGCCGCGGCGAGTCGAGGTAACGGATCGGCGAGGATGGAACCGGCCGCTGCCGGGCCGCGTAGAGCCAGGCGGCCGCCTGGGGCGATCGCCTGGCGGCGACGGCCATGCGGGCGACCAACTTCGCCTGCAGATCGGTGATGCCCCATTGGCCGCTGTCGGGCTGGATCAGGCCGACGACGGCGAGGTCGTCCCGATTGCGGTGCAGCATATTCAGGAACAGGGCCTTGGGGATCAGCGGGAGGCCGCCCACTTCCGCGCAGCCGAGCAGACGGGCATCGATGAAGGGAATCGAGATCTGATATCCGGTAGCCGCGATCACCACGTCGAACGCCTCGCGGCTGCCGTCACGAAACACGGCGACGTCGTTTTCAAAGGCCGACACGTCGCTGGCGGGATGGATCATCCGGGCGTCGATCTGCCGCAGCAGGTCCGAGTTGATCACCGGATGCGTCTCGTAGAGCCGGTGATCGGGCTTGGGGAGACCGTGGCGGTGGGGCAGCCCGATCGTGCGATCAATGAGCCGCAGGCTCACCAGCCGCCGCAGCCAGAGGGGTGATCCCATCGCGAGCAGGCGTTCGCCGCGGAGGTCGGCCGCGCGGCCGTAGATCTCCCGAGGCACCACGAAGTATCCACGGCGGGTCGAGTGCACGGTGCGGGCCGCATGCCGCGCGGAGTCGACCGCGATGTCACACCCCGAGTTGCCCCCGCCGATCACGAGCACCCGCCGGCCGGCGATCGGCACCGGATGCGTGGGCGACTTGTAGTCGGCCGCATGGAGCAGGGTTCCGGTGAACCGACCGGGGATCTCGGGGAGCCGCGGCACATGGTTGTGGCCATTGGCGATCACGACGCCGTCGTACCGCCGCGGCTCGCTTCCCGCGACATGCACGATCCAGCCGTCCCCGGGGCGGCCTACGGGCACGATTCGCTCGACGGCAGAATGCAGGCGGATGTGGCGATCGAGGTCGAAATGCCGGGCGTAGCTCCGCAGGTAGTCGAGGCACTGCCGGTGGTCCGGGTAGGCGGGCAGATGGCTCGGCATCGGAAAGTCCGTGAAGCCGGTCAACGACTTCGAACTGATCAGTCGCGTGGATGCGAAGATGCGGCTGGTGGCTGCGCCGAAGTACCAGTTG
>JBPCTA010000357.1:0-4041 GCA_051006595.1 Pirellulales bacterium | reverse complement strand
AATCTTCCGACCGGCTACACAATTAACTATAGCTACCTCGGCAACGCGATTGCCCTCGTGCCGGTGCCCGAACCGACGACGTGTGCGGTGCTCCTGTCAGCAACGGCAATGGCGTTCCTGATGCGGCGTCGCCGTCGGGGCGGGGCCTGATACGGTTTCTCCTTGAGCCTCGCGCGTTGGTCTGTCCAAGACCAACGCCGGAAGGCGTGGGGGGACCTTGGGATTGGCCGGAATCAAACGGGGTTCGCCCGCGGCCTTACGGCCGGTCGGCTTTTACCGGTCACCGGTCGGCTTTCATATGTGAGGCCAGGGGCCGCGTTTCACTCGCCTAGCCCGCCCGATTCGAGCCAGCCAACCGGTCTCAGCCAACCAGTCCGCCGCCAGCCACAGAAACCCGCGTAATCCCCGGGGACGGCGCGAGTCTTTCAGTGGACAGGGCCGGAATCGAACCGGCGACACATGGATTTTCAGTCCATTGCTCTACCAACTGAGCTACCTGTCCCAGGCCCATTTGTTAGGCGGAAAAGGGCGACTTGTCAACGAGAACGCGGGTTTCTCGCGTGGAAAACACGATCCCGCACCTGGGATGCGCGGCCCTTACCGACCCCTGCGATTCGCCGCCCCGGCCACCACCTGCAGAACGAAGAGGAGCAGAAACGCGGCCCACCCCATGGAACCGGGCGTCGTCCCGCCCACGAGCGAGTCGAACCGGCCCGCATCGATGCTTCGCACCACACCCATGGCCCAGCCAAAAGCAATGCCGCCAGGCACGGCGATCATGAGCGACTGCGCTGCCAGCCCTGCCCACCGCGTGAGTCCAACCGTGTCGGCCGCGACCAGCACGCTGCCCCCCAACCCTGCCGGTGACCAGGCCACTGAATCCGACAGTCCCGACACCGACGTGCCTCCCAGCGAGACTCCCGACACCGAGGATCGTTCGCCTCCGCTCGATCCCGTTCCGTTGATCGCCTGGATTCCAGCGGCATTCCAGGTCTGTCCCTCCGGGATCCAGGGGCAAAGCCGCTCCACGACCTCCTTGGCAGTCGCGATCCTCTCGGCAGGCGCTTTCATCATCATCGCCTCGACCACCTCGCAGAAAGCATCGCTGAGATGCGGGGCCAGCCGGCGGACGGAGTCGGGGGCGTCGTTGAGATGCCGCTCCATTTTTTCGCGGCGGGAGCCTCCCGGGAATGGCACCCGTCCGGTCACGGCGTAGTAGAGCGTGCAGCCAAGGGCGTAGACATCGGCCGCAGGCCCCACATCGTCCGGTGTTCGAATCTGCTCGGGGGCGATGTAGTCCATGGTGCCGACCACGCGACCGATCCGCGACGACTCCTCCGCCAGTTGGGAGCCGGCGAGCCCCAGATCAAGCACCTTCACCCGCCCGTCCGGCATCACGAGGATGTTGCCTGGTTTTACGTCGCGGTGAACCAGCCCCTGCTCGTGCGCATAGGCGAGACCACGGGCAGCCTGCGAAATCACCGACGCGGCCGTCGCCTCGTCGAGTGGCCCGTGCATCTGTACATACCGTCTCAGATCCACGCCCGGCACCAACTCCGTGACGAGATACGAAACCCTGGCATCGTATCCGGCGTCGAAGGCCCGTACGAGATTCTCGTGGTCAAGCCTGCCGAGCATCCGCATCTCGCGACGGAAAGCGGCCTCTGACTCGGGCGTGGACTTCGCCCTGGGTAGCACCTTGACCGCGACTTCGCGGCCCATCATGGCGTGCTCCGCGCGAAACACCTGCCCCATGCCCCCCTTGCCGATCTCGTCGAGTACGGTGTATTGGCCGAGTCGGAAGATGCGGCGGCCGGCGAGTAATTCGCGGGCCTGAAAGGGCGTGAGCAGCCCCTGCGCCACAAGGTGATCTGCAACCGCCCGGTCCCAGACCTCAGGATCGGTGGCCCGGTGCTTCAGCGACACTCCCACGTGGCGTTCAGCCGCCGAAAGCTGCCCCTCGTCCACGAGGCCGCTCGCGAGCGCCGTGTCGCGGAAGCGATGACGTGGCTGGGGGGATGGATTGTTCATGCGGAGGAGAGTCTACCAACGGGTCGAAACGGAACATCTCCCGGTCACCTGCGGTGATGGCCGGAAAACAGGCTGGGAAACACACCCTGCCATGCCGCCCCACACGGCGACTCAAACACGACCTCCGCGCCACCCACAGGATGCGCGAGGGCCAGCCGGGTGGCATGCAGGGCCAGACCACCGGAACGGCAGGGAAGACGGCTGCCGTAGAGCCGGTCGCCGACGATTGGGCAGCCGCGGGAGGCCAGCTGCAGACGCAGCTGGTGCCTTCGACCGGTCGATGGCTCGAGTTCCACGAGCGATACCTCGCCCGCCCGCCGCACCACCCGAGCTCGCACGTGCGCGGCCCGGGGCGCATCATCGCCGCCATTTTCCCGCGCCGCACTGGCCGGATGCAGGACTGAGGCCCGCTCCCCTTCCCTGCGCGACACGGCATCGTGCCAGTCGACCCAGACACCGACCGCCGCGGGAAACCGCCCCGCCACCACGGCGGCATACGACTTGGCAACCGTCCGTTCGCGAAACTGCTCCGACAAGCTCGCCGCGGCGGCGGGCGTCTTGGCGACCACCACCACGCCCGACACCGGTGCATCGAGGCGACTGACGATTCCCACGAAGGCATCGCGGCCCAACCGCCGCTTCAGAACGGTGAAGACGCTCTCTTCGCCCGGAGCGGCATTCGCGGTCGGCAGCCCGGCGGGCTTGACCAGCGCCACCAAGTGGTCATCCTCGAAGAGCCATTCAATGCCGTGAGCGGGAGCAGTCATGATTCAAGAGTCGCCGAGGATGATCGTGCTTGCAAGCCGCTCCCCCCGACGGCTCGAGCTGGCCATGCGGGAAGGCTGGAAGGTGAAGGTCGTCGTGCCACCGGAGGAGGCCGAGGCGGAGGCAGCACCGCGGGCCGAATCAGAAACGCTCGAGGACTACGTCTGCCGCCTCGCCTCCGCCAAGGCCCAATCCGTCGTGGGGACCGTGATGGAGGCCGCGGTGGCGGCCCCGGGCGGAGCCCTGGTTGGATCCCGGTCCGAGTCGGGGGCCATGGCCACGATTCTGGCCTGCGACACTCTCAGCGAAGTGGAAGGCGAGGTGCTCGGGAAGCCGCTGGATCGGGACGACGCCCGGCGGATGCTGCTCCTTCTCTCCGGCCGTGAGCACCGAGTGGTGTCGGGTGTCTGCCTCTGGCAGCTGCCCGAGATGGGCCTCCAAGGCAGCCACGGCGGCCCCCTCATCGACTCGGCAGAGAGCACGCTCTCCATGGGGCCTTTGTCAGACGACTTTCTCGACTGGTATCTCGACAGCGGTATGTGGCAGGGCAAGGCTGGCGCCTGCGGCTTTCAAGATGAGCGACTGCCGCTGCGGCTCGTGTCGGGCAGCCCCTCGAATGTCGTCGGGCTCCCGTTGGAACTGATCCGCGAGATGCTGGCGAAACCCTGACCACGCCGAGGAGCCGGTCGGCCGTCGCGCAAAAAAAGAACTGGCCCGCACAGCTTTTTAGCCATGCGGGCCAGTCTTATAAAATTCCGGCGATACCTACTCTCGCGCTTGTGGCACTACCATCGGCTCTGGAAGCTTAACTACCGTGTTCGGGATGGGAACGGGTGTGACCTTCCAGATATGTTCACCGGAAATGTTGGTTTCGTCGCCGCCAAGCGGTGACGAAGAATTCCGTTTCGCCGCCGCAGAGCGGCGACAAAAAGAGGTCGTGGTAATCGGCATGCGTTCCGCAGAACGCGCTGGACTGTCTCATCCGCGGAGGCGGATGACTCAGTCAGTGCTCGCAAGCACTTGATACGAGTGGTCAAGCGTTCGTCCGTTAGTACCGGTTAGCTGAGTGCATTGCTGCACGTACACGTCCGGCCTATCAACCTGGTCGTCTTCCAGGGGACTTTCGGGTAAAAACCCTACGAAACCTGATCTTGGGGCGGGCTTCACGCTTATATGCTTTCAGCGTTTATCCGTTCCGTTCTTAGCTATCCAGCCGTGCCACTAGCGTGACAACTGGAACACCAG
>JBPCTA010000356.1:0-5813 GCA_051006595.1 Pirellulales bacterium | reverse complement strand
GCCCGACACCATCTGGTGCAGCTGCAGCCTCGCGCGGTGTGCCCGCTCCGCCGTCGCCCATGCCGCGGCGACACGGGCATGGCCCGTCTCGAGCGATCCACACTCCTCAGCCCGCCGTCGCGCCGCCTCGTCGGCCTCCCGGGCAACCCGCTGCGCCTCCGACAGTGTCTCGTGCGCCGCCTTGAGTCCGGCGATGTCGGGAGGCGTGCGGTCGCCGACGGCGATGGTCGCCCTCGTCAGCGCCTCACCCGCCAGGGCCGCCTCCTTGTCTGCCGCGTCGATCGTGGCGGCGAGACTGGCGATCGTGTCGGCATCGCGGGCGGCGGCGGCCACGGCATCGGCTGAGCCAAACCCCGACAGAGCGAGCTCGGCCGCAAATGCCCGCTGCGCCTCGGCGGCCTGCCCGTCGAGCAGCCTTGCGGCCGATCGCTCCGCTGCGAGTGCCTTACCGGCATCGCCAGCCGCCACGATCGCCTCATCGAGAGCCGCCTGCGCGTCGCCGAGGGCCGAGACGAGTTTCCGGCGGAGCGAACTGAGCGCGGCCTGTTCCGTCTCGAGCGCCGCCGCGTCGGGCGGCGCTGGAGTTGCCGCCACGACGGCCCGAGCCGATGCTGCCGTCGCGCTGGCCCCCATCAGCGTTGCGGTTGCCTGCGTGGCGACTGCGATCGCCGTGTCGCGCCTGGCCTGCATGTCGCCCTGGTGCTTCACGAGCTTCTTCACCGCCGCGTCGCTCGGCACGTCACCGGAGCTCTCCGCCGGGGAGGGGTGGGTCGTGCTGCCGCATACCACGCACGGCAGTCCATCCTCGAGCGTCGCGGCGAGTCGCGAGGCGGTGCCGATCTCGTAGCGCCTCCGGGCCTCGTGGAGCTCGGTGTCGGCGGCGTTCAAGGCGTCGCGGGCGACCGCCTCCGCGTGGGAAGCAGCATCAGCAGCCTCCGTTGCACGGGTCACCGCGGCCGCGGCGGCAATGGCCTCGGCCTGCGCCTCCGCATGCCGCTTCCGCACCGACTCCGCGGCCTTGAGCTGCTCGCTGATCACACCGAGCCGCGTGTCGATCTCCGCCGTCTTCGCGTGCCTGGCTGACGCCTCGTCCCGCGCCTCGGTCTGGGCCACAACTGCAGCCGATGCGGCCTCGGCCTGCTGTTCGAGCAGGATCACCTTCGCACTGGCCTCCTGCTGACGGCGTTCGACCTCCCGCCATGCGGCGAGC
This sequence comes from Pirellulales bacterium, assembly GCA_051006595.1. Classification (GTDB taxonomy): domain Bacteria; phylum Planctomycetota; class Planctomycetia; order Pirellulales; family UBA1268; genus QWPN01. Next base: position 4,603 of record JBPCTA010000356.1, on the reverse strand, counting down.
AGCCGGGCCGGCTCGGCGGCGGTGCGGGCGGCGGCGAGCTGCTCACGATCAGAGGCCACGCGCTCGAGTTGCTTTTCGGCCCGCGTCTTCCGCTGCTGGGCCTCGATGACAGCCGCGTGGAGTTTCCCCACCTCCTGTGCCTCGCCGAGCGCACGGTTCGACGCGTCGTACCGCGCGGCCACCTCGTCGAACGCCCGGCGACTCTCCGCGGCGGCGGCCAGCGCCGCTTCCTTGCGCAGTGCCAGGCCCGCGGCCACCGCGGTGTCGTCGAGGCCGACCGTCCACTCCTCGTGGGCGAGGAGGAGTTCGCGTTCGTGTCTGACCAGCTCGTATTCGGCCTGCGCGGCGGTGCGGTCGCGGGCCACGATCGCCTCGAACCGCTCGAACACCTCCGTGCCGAAAATCCGCTTGAGCAGGTCTTCGCGGGCATCGACCGAGGAGGCCAGCACGTCGCGAAACCGGCCCTGCGGAATGACGATCACGCGGCGAAACTGGTCGGCCGTAAATCCCGTGATCGCGTGGATCGCTTCGGACACCTCCCGGATCTTCGTCGCCTTCGGCTTCCAGGCGGCCGGCGCGCCGTCAGCGGCAGGAGTCCATTGAAAGAGCGTCGCATTGGCCGGCGCCTTGGTGGTGCCTCCGCCCTTGAGGGACGCCCGTTCGTAGGCGGGATTGCGGATCATCTTGTAGTCGCGGCCCGAAACGGTGAACTCCAGTTCGACTTCCGTCTTGTCCGCGGGCGTGGCCCGGGTGCAGCGGAGTTCCTCGCCACTACGGCCGTCGGTGGCGGCGGCTTGCGTCTGTCCTTCGCCGGTCGTCTGGCCGAAGAGGGCGTAGCAGATCGCGTCGAGGAGCGTGGTCTTGCCGGCGCCGGTGGGCCCCGCGAGGAGAAACAACCCCGCCGATCCGAGCCGCTCAAAATCGATCGTCTCGGTCTGCAGAAAGGGCCCGAACCCGCTGAGCGTGAGCTTTCGAAACCTCATGTCGCCTCCTGCGAGTTGATGGCCTGCTCCATGCACTCGCGGGCGAGGCGACCGATCTCGTCGCTGACGGCTTCGGGATAGCGGTCTGCGAGGAACGTCGTCACGAACTCATGCTCTCCCTGCTGCTTGAACTGCGGTGCTGCCGGAGTGGTCGCCGCTGGAGCCGCCGACGGCTCCATGGAAAATGCCAGCAGGTGGGGATAGGCCTTGCGGAGCTGTTCGTGCGCGGCCGGCACCATGATCGGGTCGGTGATCAGGATCCGCACGAGGTCGTCCGCGCGGCGGTCGTCGGCGGCCACCCCGCCGCAGATCGCGGCAAAGCTGCCCCGCAAGGTTCGCATGCCGTACTTCTGCGGCAGCGGGATCTCCCGCACGACCACGCCGCCGGCCGCGTCGATCTCGACGAGGCTCACGGTCTTGTCGTGATCCTCCTCGGCGAAGGAGTAGCGGGCCAGCGATCCGCTGTAGCGCACCCGGTCGGAGCCGACCGAGTGCGGTCGGTGAAGATGCCCCAGCGCCGTGTAGGCAAACGGCTCGAAGGCCGCGGGATCGACGGTGGAGATTCCCCCCACCGAGATGTCGCGTTCGGACTCTTTGGTCTCGCGGCCGCCCTGCGCGAAGAGGTGGCCGACGAGCACGTGCCGCGATGTGCCCGCGAGATCGGCGGTCGCGATCCGGGCCCGCGTCGCATCGTCGTGCGAACGGAGGTCGTCGCGGACCAGGTCGGATCGCACCTCCTCGGGGGTCGCGTAGGGCATGAGGTGGAAGGCGACGGTGCCGTGCTTGTCAGTGAGGTCGATCCGCTCGATCCCGTCCCGCGAGGTGCCGGCGATGTGCACGCCCGCCTTTCGCAGGAGCCGGCGTGCAAAGTCGATCCGCCCGCCGCTGTCGTGGTTGCCGGCGATCGCGAGCACCGGGGCGATCGCGGCGAGTCGCATCAGGATGTCGTCGAAGGCGCAGACGGCGTCCTCGGGGGGTACGGCCCGGTCGTAGATGTCGCCGGCGATGACGATCGCATCGGGCTGCTCCTCGGCGGCGATGGCCGCGAGGGCATCGAGGGCATGCCGCTGGGCGTCGAGAAGGTCGAAGCCGGCGAGGATGCGACCGAGGTGCCAGTCGGCGGTGTGGAGAAATCGCATGCTCACGAGTCTACGGCCGGGCGGGCTCGGCGCTTCACTGGATCGGCCCGCAGGAGAGTTTTTCCGCCGCCCGCGAAGCGCCGGCCCGAGATCGGCGGAGGGAAGGCACCCACTTCGCTACCATACCCCCCACCATGCCGCTCACCATTCGCTCCATGTCGTGCCTGCAGGAGGTGCTTCCCTCGGCGGTCGCGTTTCTCTCGCGGCCGGCCGACCTGTTTGCGCGGCCTCGAATCGTGGTGCCGAATCCGGGCGCGAAGGCATGGCTCACCGCCGAGCTCGCCAAGACCCTCGGCACGCGCGGCGGCGGCGACGGCATCGTCGCCACCCTCGAAACATCGTTTCCGGGCACGATCACCTCGCTGTTGCAGCCGGCCCGGAGCGGCACGCCCGACGAGTGGTCGTTCGACCGTCTGACATTCGCCGTGCTCGACGTGATCACCGGCCCGGATGCCGCAAGCCTCGACATCCCGTTCGACGTGTTGCGGGAGCCGCTGATGGCGGCCCATCGGATCGCGGGGCTCTTTGACAGCTACCACGTCCGCCGCCCGGGCATGATCCTCGAATGGGAACGGGAACACCCGAACCGCGTCCTCAGCCCCACTGCCAACGACGAACAGCAGGACGGCGAGCCGGTGCCCGACAAGCTCCGCGACGGTGACCGCTGGCAGTTTGAGCTCTGGCGGGCCGTGCGGAAACGGATCGGCAGCCCGTCGCCGCCGGCGCGGCTGAGCCTCGATCACCAGCCGGGTCACGATCCGCTGCTCGTGGCCGGCGTGCAGTCGTTGTCGCTCCATCAGCTTCAGTGCCTCGAACGCCTCGGCGAGACCTGCGATGTCGAGGTGCTGCTGGTGCATCCCTCACCGGGCCTGCAGGCCTTCTGGACTCGGTCGCTGCCGGGGCTCTCCCGCGGAAGGCCACCCCGGCGGCATCTCGATCCCGATCTGCCCGAGGGTGTGGATCAGTTGCTGCCGGTCTGGCTCGCCGGGGGCCGCGAACTCCAGGAGCTCCTCGCCTCGCAGGGCATCGCCTTCACGGGCCCAGCCCCTGCCCCCGCGGCCGCGTCAAGCAGCACCCTGCTCGCGCGGATGCAGGCCACCGTGGCGGCCGGCGGCGAGGCGTTGTCGCAGGATCACGACCCTGCAGCCGACCGCTCCGTGGCGATCCATCGCTGCCACAGCCTCTCGAGGCAGGCCGAGGTGCTCCACGACGCGCTGTTGCATGCCTTTCAGGAGATCGACGGACTTCAGCCGCACGATGTCGTGATCGTCAGCCCGTGCATTCAGAAGGCGGCTCCGCACCTCGAGGCCGCGTTTCAGCGCGAAATCACGGGCCACGACGCAGCCGGCACGAAGATCGCCATCACGCTGCCGCTCGTCGTGGCCGATCGCGGCATTCGCGAGGTCAGCGAGTCCGTCGACCTGCTGGTGAGTCTGCTCGCGCTGCCCGGCAGCCGCTGCTCGATCGACGACGTCCTCGGTCTCGCGGGTCATGCGCTCGTGCAGGCCCACTTCGGCTTCGACGATGGCACCGTGGCGGCGTGGGCGGACCTCGCCGAGCGAACGAACATCCGCTGGGGCCTCGACAGCCATCACCGCGGCCGCCGTGGCCTCGCGCTCACGGCCGACTCCGACGTCCAGACCGAAGTCCATACGTGGAAGCTCGGCCTCGAGCGAATGATCCTCGGGGCGACGCTCCCCGACGCCGACCCGCGACCCGAACTGGGCGGGGTCGTGCCGCTGACCGATCTCGACCCAGACGACATCTCATCGATCGCGAAGCTCGTGCGGATGCTGGGCATCGTCCACGGCCTCGAGGCGATCACGGCGGAAGCCCGACCGGCGGCTCAGTGGTGCGATGCGATCGAGGCGGCGCTCGTCGGCCTCTGCGGCGAGGAATGCCGGGATCTCGCCGAACCGTTCGTCCTGCTCCGTCGGCTTCGCGATGCGGCCACGAATGCCGCCACGGAGCCGCACCTCGTGCCGTTCGATGACGTCCGGCAGCTGCTGGCCGGCTGGTTCGACGAGAAGGCGGGCCGGCAGCCGCTCCGCACCGGAGCGATCACGGCCACGTCGCTGGTGCCGCTGCGGGGAGTGCCCTTCAAGGTGGTCTGCGTGATCGGCTACGACGACGGCGCCGTGGGCGTGTCGGAGGCGGACGGAGACGATCTCGTCGCCCGGCAGCAGCTCGTGGGCGACGTCGATCCGAGGATCGACGAGCGGCGGGCGCTCCTCGACTGCCTGCTGGCGGCAGAGCATCGCCTCGTGATCACCTGCAACGGCCAGAGCATCAAGAACAACGAGCGGCTGCCGCTGGTCACGCCGCTGGCGGAGCTCGTCGATTTCGCGGTCCGGCACGGGGTGCGACGGGAGAAGCTCTCCGGCCCGAGTGGGATCGAGTTTTCCCACCCGCGGCATCACCTCGGACGCGGCAACTTCCTCGAGGGCAAGGTGCAGCCGGGGGTGATCTGGAGCCACTATC
>JBPCTA010000355.1:0-9887 GCA_051006595.1 Pirellulales bacterium | reverse complement strand
TGGAGCACTCACCGCTCAACCCAGCGGTCGTGTCCATTCGTGTGCGAACCGGATACTCTCACCGAAATGTTGCCAGTTGTCACCTTGCCGCGGTCCACGGCCACGAGGACCAGGGTATGACGAACCGGTGGCTGCTGGCGGCGGTCCCGTTGACGCTGGGGATGGCCTGGGCCGAAACACCGCCACTGGCGGTGTTTGCGGTGGCGCTCGTGTCGATCCTGCCGCTCGTGGGGCTGATCGGCAATGCCACCGAGCGACTTGCGGCACGGCTCGGGCCGACCGTGGGGGGGCTGCTCAGTTCCACGCTCAACAACCTGCCCGAGTTGATCATCGGGGGCGTGGCGCTTTCGAACGGCCTTGTCAGCGTCGTCAAGGCGTCGCTCACGGGAGCGATTCTCGCCAACTTGCTCCTCAGCATGGGCGTGGCGCTGATCGCCGGGGGCGTGCGCTACGGCGAACAGAAGTTCGACCCTCGTCGACTCGCCGTGAGCGGATCGATGCTGATGATCTGTGCCTTTTGCTTCATCGTGCCGGCCATGTTCAACCTCGGGACGCCCGAAGGCACCAGGGATCTGTCGCTCGAAATGTCGTTCGTACTGATCGCCATGTACGCGATGAACGTGGTGGTGACGGTCTTCTCGCTGAGCGGTAGTGGCACCTTGCCGGCGACTGGAGGGCTGCACGACGAGCATGAGCAGACACCCGTCTGGCGGAGCCTCCTCCAACTCGTCGTCGCTGCCGGCCTGCTCGGATGCGTCACCGAAATTCTTTCGCATGCGCTGGAGCCAACCGCCCGGCAACTCGGGCTCTCCAATACCTTCAGCGGCCTCGTGCTGCTCGGGGGCGTGGGCAGCCTCGGGGAGGTGCTCTCAGGCTATCGTTTCGCGAGGCGTGGCCGGCCTTCACTCGTGCTGGCCGCCACGGTCGGCTCGACGATCCAGCTCGTGCTCCTCGTGGCGCCCCTGCTGGTATTCATGGGACGCGTGATCGGGCAGCCCATGGATCTTGCGTTTACCGGCTTTGAGGTCGTAGCGATCGTGCTGGCCACGGTCATCACACGGGACCTCCTCGAGGAGGGCAAGGCCAACTGGTTCGAGGGCTTTCTGCTGTTGGGAGTCTATGTGATCCTGGCGATCGGCTTCTATCATCTCCCGGAGTGATTCACCTCGCTCCCACGGCCTCCAGGGCTCGTCGCACATGGTCATCGGACGCGAGCATCGCACTGTAGACCAGCCTCACGATGCCCTCCCGGTCGATGACGTATGTGACCCGACCAGGAAGAAACCCAAGGGTATTGGGCACGCCATACAGCTTCCGCAGCATCCGCTCGCCGTCGGCGACGATCGGAAAGGGAAGCCGATACTTGGCAGCGAATCGGGCGTGACTCGCAGCGGAATCGCTGCTGACGCCCACGACCTCCGCGCCGGCATCGACGAATCTCGCGTAGGAATCACGGAAGGCGCAGGCCTCCTTGGTGCAGACTGGCGTGTCGTCCTTCGGATAGAAGAACAACACGAGCCACTTCCGGCCGATGACGTCGGCCGAATCGAGCGTGCTCCCGTCTTGCAGGGTCGCCGTGAACGCGGGCGCCTTGTCTCCAATGGATAGGGGGGGCATTGCCAAAGCTCCAGAAGCCGTAGGGATGGGAGACATCATTCTGGCCGGCCTGTCGCCCATTGGCGACCGGACGGGGGTATGATGCCGCGATTCGGTCACGTCCCCGACTGGATTCCCGGAGTCCGTCCCCATGCCCATCGACTTTGCCCAGATCCAGAAGCACTTTCGCGTGTCCCCCGGTGAGCGATTTCGGCTGGCCGACCACGACCCGGCATGGGCCGGGGACGACGACATTCCGGAAAAAGAGCGAAAGGAGATCGCTCAGGGCCTTCTCGCCTCCGACGTCGAGGATCTGGCGACCGTGCAGGAGCTTCTCTGGGCGTCGGACTCCTGGAGCGTGCTCGTGGTCTTTCAGGCGATGGATGCTGCCGGCAAGGATGGAGTGATCAAGCACGTGATGTCGGGAATCAATCCGCAGGGTGTCGAGGTCACGAGCTTCAAGAAGCCCTCCGACGAGGAACTCGACCACACGTTTCTCTGGCGCTGCATGAAGCGGGTGCCGGAGCGTGGCCGGATTGGGATCTTCAACCGGTCATATTACGAGGAGGTGCTGGTCGTGCGGGTCCATGACCAACTTCTCGAGGCGCAGCGGATTCCCGGGACGAAGCCCGGCCGCCGGACGTGGGACGACCGGTTTGACGACATCAATGCGTTCGAGCGTCACCTCACCCGCAATGGCACGGCGGTGGTGAAGTTCTTCCTGAATGTCTCCCGCGACGAACAGCGAAAGCGTTTTCTCTCCCGGATCAACGAGCCCGACAAGCACTGGAAATTCTCTCCCTCCGATGTGGCCGAGCGGCAGCATTGGGACGACTACATGCGAGCCTACGAGGAGGCCATCACCGCGACCAGCACCGCCGAGGCGCCGTGGTACGTTGTGCCCGCCGACAAGAAGTGGGTCAGCCGGGCGGTCGTCGCCGCGGTTCTTGCCGGCACCATCCGAAGCCTCGGACTGGAGTGGCCGAGGGTTGATCCGGAAAAGAAACGTCAGATCGACAAGGCCCGCAGCCTGCTCGAGGCGGAGTGAGGCCGGATGAGTGGTCCGATCACTGCGGTCGACGGCTTCTCGATCGAGCAGGCGATCCGTGGCAACGCGGCTGAGATCGTCTTTGCAGCGCCGCGGATCGTCCGACGGGTGATCCGTGCCGACCGCGAGCTTCCGCTCTCGGTCGCGAGGCTGCCACATCGTGACATGGCCGTGATCGAGTCCCGCCGACTCGTCGAACTCGCCGAAGAATTCTGGGCGTTTCCGGCTGATCTCGCCCCGCGGGTGGCTCTGATTGCCCGACCCGATGCCGAGCGGTCTGCGGGGGCGACCACTGAGAGGCTCCTGCGGGAGTATTGGCGGCTGGTGTTTCACGCGCTGCTCGACCTGGCCGTGCCGGCAGCGCTTGACCACGCTTCGGACGGGACAGGCTGGACCCAGGTTGTGGAGTGGATGGGCCGCACGCAACTCGACGAGGCCACCGCCGTGCTCGTCCAAGAGGGATGCCTTTCCCCTGATGCGAATGAGCGGGCGGCCATCGCCGAGTTCATCGCCGTGTTTTTAGAGCTCCGTGTCTTTCAACCGGGAAGCGTGCCACTCTGGTTTCCATCGATCGACGATCCCGATGCGCTCGCTGAACGGCTCTCCAGCCTGGTCGGGGCCGAAGAGTTGCTCGAACGCGCGCTGCCGCCAATGCTCGATCCGGATGCCCCGGTGCCGTCCGAATCACCGGCAGGCGAGCGTTCTCAGCAACCGCGACTCTCCTGGCCGACATGGCTGCGGTCGAGGCCGGCGGCCCTCCGACGCCGGGCTGATGGCACGGCGCTCCGAGGCAACTTCGTACGGGCCGCCCTCGACGAATGGCAGGCGACGCTGCGGCCACACGCCGCTGCCTCAGGGTCAACGACCAGACTCGATCGTCAGGTTGACGCCTTCGCGAGACGGCTCGGCTGGGCCCTCGATCTCGACGCCGCGTCCGTCGACGACGCCGCCGTCGTGATCCGGGAGTTGGTGGACCAGTCGCGGGGCTCATCCTGGGCGGCACAGGCCCGACTGCTCTACGATCTTCAGAAGATCTGCGTTGATTCCGAGCGGGAGAGTTTTCGCACCGAACTCCTGCGTTGGCTCGTGACTTTGGGTCGCAGTCCGCTGGCGACGCCCCTCCCGTGCCAGCGGCTCGTGCTCATCCATCGGCATGCCGTAGCAGCGGCATCCCGGGTGCCGTCGTTGCCACTCGATCCGGCCCTGCGACGTCGCACCCACATGCTGCTGGCCACCGCCGTGGCCACGACCGACGCGGCCGCCCGGGAGCCCCTGCGGCCGCGGCTGGAATCGGCGGTGCGCGGTGCGGGGCTCACGCCAACATGCCTCGTGGAGGAGGCGGCGTTTGACAAACTCGTGGCCGAGTTGCTCGACGCGATCATTCAGCGGGGATTCATCTCGTTCGGACACGTGCGGGATGCCGTCTCCCGCAATGAGTTGAAGCTCCCGGACCTGCGGGGCGTGAGCGAGTGGCTGAGTGGCGACCCCATGCTGCGGATCGACCAGCGACTCGGAGCCGCGCTCGATGGCGTGTATCGGCCGGCGCCGGTCTATCTTTCGCTGATGCAGCGACTGAGTGCCCCCGCCTTCGGTACCGCTGTCGGCCGCCTTCTCACGACCCATATGCTCGTGCCTTTCGGCGGCGCGTGGATTCTTCTGAGGGGTCTCGAGCATGTCGTCGAGCCGCTCTCCGAATACTTGTGTGGCGAGATCTGGCAGGTCTACACCGGGAGCCGCATGCTGGCGATCGGAGGAGTCCTTTGGTCGCTGATCCACCTGCCACAAGTTCGCTCCGCCGCCCTCCAGGCCGGCCGTGGCGCGGCCGCGGCCGTGTACTTTCTCGGCGTGACTCTTCCCGCGAGACTGTTGAGTCTGCCACTTGTCGAACAGCTGCTCCGCAGCGCTCCGGTGCGGTGGCTCTGCCGCCATGCCGTCGGCCCGCTCCTGGTCACGATCGCCTGCTGGCTGCTCATGCCACATCGCGGTCGCGGATCTTCGCGGGAGACTCCTTGGCTGCTGCCAGCAATCTTCGTCGGCAACGCCGTCTTGCTGAACTCACGGCTGGGACGGCAGCTGCAGGAGCGAGGTGTCGAGGCGGTGGGGCGGGCGATCCACCAGTTTCACCTGCACGTGATCGTCGGTCTGCTGTCATGGATCGTTGACTCATTTCGGCGGGCGATGGATTTCATGGAGGGCACGCTTTATGCGGTTGATGAGAGCCTGCGGTTTCGCTCCGACGAGTCGGGCCTCACGCTTGCCGTGAAGGCCGTGCTGGGCGCGATCTGGTCGATCATCGACGCATTTACCCGATTCTGCATCACGCTTCTGATCGAGCCCCAGCTCAATCCGATCAAGCACTTTCCCGTGGTCACGGTGTCTCACAAGCTGCTGGTGCCGATGATTCCGATGGTCACGTCGCAACTGACGGCAGCGACCGGCATGGAGAAAGGTGTGGCCCTTACGGCGGTGACGTTCGTCTCCACATGCATTCCTGGCGTGTTCGGATTTCTGGCGTGGGAGCTCAAGGAAAACTGGCGACTCTACGCGGCCAACCGTCCGCAGACGTTGCGGCCAGTGCAGGTTGGCAGCCATGGGGAGACCATCCGGCGGCTCATGATCCCCGGCTTCCATTCGGGAACTATTCCAAGGATGTTCGCCAGGCTGCGGCGCTTTTACCAGCGAACTGCCAACGAGGCGGCCAGTGCGGCAACGAACCGAATCGACCATCAGCTCAACGATCTCGAGCACGACGTGGCCACGTTCGTCGAGCGCGACGTGATCGCTCTCCTTGATCGCTCTGCTGCCGCTCAGGAACTCTCCATTCGTGTTGCTTCGGTGCGGCTCGCCGTCAACCGCATCGCCATCGAGATTGAGGCTGCGGCGATCGATGCCGGCCCGCTGATCGTCGACCTGGTGCAGCGGGCCGGTTCGATCGAATCACGGGTGGTCGAGCAGGGCTGGGTGGCCGGATTGCGCGGTGATCAGCGGCGAACCGTGCATCTGGCGATCGCAGGGTTTTATCGGCTTGCAGCCGCCGAGCGGGCCACGGCCGCGTTTGCCATGCTCCCCGGCGAGACCGATGGGCTCGCTATCGACCGGGCCACGCCGATTCACGGCGAACTGGTTTTTCTCGAGCCAATCAGTTGGCAGACCTGGCGGGACGCCTGGGAGCGGGAGCGACGCCGGTGATCAGCCGGCGATACCGGCCAGTCGAAGCGCCTCGTCGAGGCTCCGCAGGCCGGCCGTCGCCCCCGCAGCGGTGACGCAGCAGGCGGCGGTAGCGGCGGCAAGCAGTCCGGCGCGGGCCACTGGCATGTCATGGAGCAGGCCGACGACGAGACCAGCGAGGAAGGCGTCTCCGGCCCCAGTCGTATCGACCACGGGCCCCGGCGCCGGCACGCACGGCACCTCGACGATGACGCCCGGCGACGGGCTGAGCACCGAGCCATCGGGCCCGCACTTGACTCCGAGGATGCCAGCCGCGCCGTGCGACCGATAGCAATCGATGATCTCGCGAGGATCCGCCAGACCGGTCTTGCGACGAGCCTCATCGAGACTCGGGACAAACAAATCGACGTGGGGCAGGGCGGCCGAGACGTCCACGAGACTGCCGCCGCTGCCGCCCGTCTCCACGGCCACGCGGCAGCCCGTGGCCCGAATCTCGGCGACGATCTCGGCCAGCGTTGGCTCGAGGGCAGGCAGAAGACCCACGTAGCCAATCACGGCGATCCTGCTGCGAGCGAAACGGGCCAGGTGGCGGCGGATAAACGCCGCATCCAGCAGGCCTGCGGCCCCGATGTGGTGCGCGAAACTCCTCTCGCCCCCCGCATCGATGAGCACGGCAGTAGTGCTGGTGGCACCGTCGTGATCGGCTTCGATTCCCGCGATATCAATCCGCTCACTCGTGAGCCGCTCGCGAATCAGGTTTCCCCAGACATCCTCGCCCACGAACGCCGCAGCAGCCACCGACGCTCCCAGCCGGCGAATGGCGGTGCCGGTGTTGCAGACGATACCGCCGACCGTGGCGGTGATCGGGTCCACATGGAACAGCCGGCCACCCCCGACAGCCGTGTCGAGGGGCACGGGCCGCACGAGGATGTCGGCTACGCACGTGCCGCAGACGATGCAGTCGGTGGAATCGTTCATGGCGTTGTCTCGTCGGCTAGCTGACATCGGCAGCGATCCGCAGTGCGATTGGCGAGCCGGTGTTTCGGCCCTGCCGTCGGCCCCTCCATCACAAGCGGGCAGACCTTCCTCACTTTGTAAAAAGTTGTACGCTTTTCAACAGCCCGGCACAGGGGAAGACTAGACTCGTCGTTATGGCACCTTCTTCTGAGTCGGTCGGAAAGTCCCTCGATCGCAAGCTGGAGCGGCTCCTGGCCGACCCGGGCTGTGGCGACTTCATCCTCGCTGACGCGAAGGATGCCGACATGGCCTTCGGACTCGCGGCACCTGGCCACCGCGCCGGCGGGTCCTTCCGGTCGCTGGATGAGTTTCGCGACACCATCCGGGAGGTCGTCCGACAGGGGCTCGTCGACGTGATGCTCATGAGCGCGAGCACCAGCGAGCGGCTCGCCATTGACGACGGCCTGTTCGCGTCGTCGACGGTCACCCCGGCGGTTCGCATGAACGACACCACCGACATCTGGCTGGCGGCGGGGTCGGCCACCTACCCGCGACAGCCGGCGCTGCCGTTCGCCACGACCACCATCGCCCATGCCCAGGTCGGGCGGCTCGATGTTTCAGCGTCCACCCCTTCGCGGGTCGATCTGGGCCTGTTTTCGATCACACTCAACGGCGACGCGGCTCTCGACCGTGACATGCTCACGGCCTACCGCGACTTCCGCCACCAGGCGGAGCGAACCGGCCTTCGCCACTTCCTCGAGGTTTTCTTTCCGAACGCGATGCCGCCGGATCGGGCCCCGCTCGGGATCGCCCGATTCGTGGCCGACCACGTGGTCCGCCTCCTGGCGGGTGTGACTCGTGCCGGACGGCCGCTGTTTCTCAAGATTCCCTACCTCGGTCCGGAGATCACCGAGCAGCTCGCTTCTTACGATCGCTCCCTGATCGTTGGCATCCTCGGCGGATCGGCAGGCACCACCCACGATGCCTTCGCGCTCGTCGCCGATTCGAAGCGGCACGGGGCGCGAGTCGCTCTCTTCGGGCGAAAGATCAATGCCGCCGAGCATCAGCTCGAGTTCATTCGGTTTCTGCGGGCGGTCGCCGACGACGCCCTGCCCGCCCCCGAGGGGGTACGGGCATACCACGCAGAACTCGCGCGGCTCGGAATCCGGCCCAACCGGCCACTCGACGAGGATCTGCAACTCACCCCCACGGCCGCCGCCTACGGGAGCTAGCCGTGGACCTACGTGCGAAGGAGCCAACCATGAGCCCGGATCACCGCCCGTTCGTGACCGGCAGTCGCCGACAGTTTCTCGGCACCGCGAGTCTGGCGCTCGTCTCGACGAGCGCTCTGGGGGCCGACGGTCTGCCGGCCGGCGGACCGCATGTCTCAGGCAGCGATGAGATTCAGGCCGCGCTTATCGGCTGCGGCGGCCGCGGCGGTAGCGCGATCCTCGACGCTTTCGACGCCCGCGGAGGACGGGTCAAGCTCACGGCGATGGCCGACGTGTTTCCGGAACGAATCGGCACCGTGAAGCGTTCGCTCGCCGAACAGTTTCCGGAGCGGATGGATGTTCCGGAGGACCGCACCTTCATCGGCTTCGATGCCTACCGTCAGGCCATCGACGCTTTGCCGTCCGGGGGCATCGCCATCTTTGCCACGCCTCCGGCCTTCCGAGCGGCCCACTTTGCCTATGCCATCGAGAAGGGCGTGCATGTTTTCATGGAGAAGCCGGTCTCCATCGACGGGCCGAGCACCAAGCGGATCATCGAACTCGCCGCCAAGGCTGATGCCAAGCGGCTCAAGGTCGCCGTCGGCCTGATGTGCCGGCATTGCGACCGACGGCGGGAGTTGTTCGAGCGACTCCGCGACGGCCAGGCGGGGGAGCTGATGTCGTTTCGAGGCTACCGCAGCCACACACCGCCGCACAATCTCGATCTCGCCCCGGGGCCCGAGGGAGCGAGCGAACTCCTCTGGCAAATCAAGCGGTTCCACAACTTTCTCTGGGCCAGCGGCGGGGTTTTCAGCGACTACTGCGTGCATCACATCGACGAGGTCTGCTGGATGAAGGACTCGTGGCCCGTGACGGCCCAGGCGATTGGTGGCCGTCACTACAAGGGGAAGATCAGCGATCAAAACTTCGACCTTTACGGCGTCGAATACACATTCGACGACGGCACGAAGTTCTTCTACGAGAGCCGCCTGATGAATAACTGTCGCCAGCATTTCGGGGTGTATGGCCAGGGCTCGAAGGGGGCATTTACGATCTCGACCAGCGGGCATTCGCCGGCAAAGCCGACGATCTACCGGTCGCAGAAGGCCACGAAGGACACCATTCTCTGGACGGCCGAGCAGCCGGAGCCCAATCCCTATCGCCGCGAGTGGGATCATTTCGTGGCCGCGATCGCAGCCGACGAGCCTTATAACGAGGCTGCTCGCGGCGCCGAGGCAAGCCTCGTCACCGCCATGGGCCGCTTTTCCGCGCACACGGGCCGGCCGGTGACATTCCAGGAGATGCTCGACAGTCCGCAGGATCTCACGGCCGGCGTCGAGCACCTGACGATGGACTCACCCGCCCCGTTGGTTGCGGACGAGGAGGGCCGATATCCGGTGCCAAACCCGGGGAAATACCTGTTCGAGTATCGCGGAGAGGTCTGACACGGGCCGGCCTGATGGTTTCGAAACGGGTATGATCGTCGGCTGATTGCGGCCATCCCCGCCGAGCATGCGATGCCCGTCAGGCTCCCCTCCGACCTTCCCGTTGCCGCCGTCCTCGACGATGCGATCCGCGGCTCACGGACCGGCGCCGTCGTCGTGACGGCACCGCCCGGCTCGGGCAAGACGATGCTCGTGCCTTCGGCGGTTCTCGACGACCTGCCGCCTGGATCGAAGGTGGTGCTCCTCCAGCCGCGGCGACTCGCGGCCCGGTCCGTGGCCCGACACATCGCTGCCATTCGCGGCGGCGAGCCCGGCGGAGAGGTGGGCTATCAGGTGCGGTTCGAGTCGTGCGTCGGCCGCGACACGAGGCTCATCGTCGAAACCACCGGCATCATGCTCCGCCGGCTCGTGGGCGACATGACGATCGAGTCGATCGGGGCTGTCGTGCTCGATGATTTTCAC
>JBPCTA010000354.1:0-4430 GCA_051006595.1 Pirellulales bacterium | reverse complement strand
CCACGACCTCGGCCGCGCGAAACTCGTCGAGCGCATCTGGGCCTGGAAGGAGCAGTACGAGAAGCGGATCCTGGGCCAACTTCGGGATCTCGGTGCGAGTTGCGACTGGGATCGCATTCGGTTCACGCTCGATGAGCAGTGCGCCGCGGCGGTCCGTGAAGCCTTCTTCCGCCTGTTTCAAAAGGGCGTCGTCCGGCGGGGAAAGCGGCTCGTCAACTGGGACACCTTCCTGCAGACTGCCGTCAGTGACGACGAGGTGTTTCACGAGCAGGTGAAGGGCCACTTCTGGCACATCCGCTACGACGTGATCGATCCCAAGCCGGGGGAGCCGGCGAGCGTGATCGTGGCGACGACACGGCCCGAGACGCTGCTCGGCGACACGGCCGTCGCAATTCATCCGCAGCCTGCGGCTGCACTCGACCTGGCCGAGAAGACCCTCCGTGAAAAACGAGCGGCCGCCCCCGCCAAGGAGCAGCCGGAGATCGATGCGGCGCTCGCCGAACTCGTGGCCCGTCGGGCCGATCTCCTGCCTGGACTCGAGCGGCTCGCGGCCATGGCGGGGGATGGTCGTCAGGTGCGACTGCCCCTGCTGGGGCGGGCCATTCCGCTCGTTGCCGACGAGTGGGCCAAGCCGGAACTGGGCTCGGGCTGCGTGAAGATCACTCCCGCGCACGACCCCAACGATTACGACGTTGGCCGGCGGCGGAGCCTGCCGATGATCAACATCCTCAATCCGGACGGCACCCTCAATGCCGAGGCCGGTCCCTATGCCGGTCTCCCGATGCACAAGGCCCGCACGAAGGTCGTGGCCGATCTCGAGGCGGCCGGGCAGCTGGTGCAGATCGAGGATCGCGTCATCGAGCTGGCCCACTCCGATCGTTCCAAAACACCGATCGAGCCTTACCTGGCCGACCAGTGGTTTATCCGCATGGACGAACTGGCGCAGCCTGCCCTCGATGCGGTCAGCGGCGGCCGCGTTCGGATCTTTCCGGAGCGGTATGCGAAGAGCTACCTCGACTGGCTTTCCGAGAAGCGGGATTGGCCGGTGAGCCGCCAGCTCTGGTGGGGCCATCAAATCCCGATCTGGCGCGTGGCCGACGTCACCGCAGCCGACCTCGAACAGGCCTTCGGCGGTCGCGGTTCGGTGGCCTGGCGGAGCGACGAGGCCGGCGGCTGGTTCGTCTGCTCGTCGGAAGAGTCGCTCGCCACGGAGACGGTGGCCGGTCAGCCGCTCGTCCGCGATCCCGATGTGCTCGACACCTGGTTCTCGTCGGCGCTCTGGCCCCATTCCACGCTCGGCTGGCCACGGCAGACGCCCGAGCTGGCTGCCTTCTATCCGACGAGCGCGCTCGTCACCAGCCGCGACATCCTCACGCTCTGGGTGGCCCGGATGGTGATCATGGGGATCTTCGACACCGGCGAGATTCCCTTCGCAGAAGTGGCCATCCATCCGAAGATCCTCGACCGCTACGGCGAGACGATGAGCAAGAGCAAGGGCAACGGCGTCGATCCGATCGACGTCATCGACTCCCTGGGTGCCGACGCCCTCCGCTTCGCCCTGGCGAGCATGGCGACCGAAACCCAGGACGTGCGGATGCCGGTTGATTATCAGTGCCCTGCCTGCGGGCACCTTGTGGAGCAGACGGTCCAAAACCGGGTGAGGCCCAGAATCGAGTGCCCGAAGTGCACCAAGCCTTTCCGCACGCAGTGGGCCTCCAGCGTTGACGATCTCGCCCTGCCCCGTGGTCCGGCCGTGAGTGAGAAGTTTGAGTCGGGCCGCAACTTTTCCAACAAGCTCTGGAACGCGACCCGTTTCGTGCTGATGAACATCGACGGATTCGCCGGCGAGGATCTCTCCTCCGGGGCCGCGGCGTCGCTCGACATCGGCTCGCTGCCACTCGAGGACCGCTGGCTGTTGAGCCGGCTGGCGAGCGTGACTCGCGAGGCCACCCGGGCCGTGGACGAATATCGGTTTGCCGAGGCGGGCCGCACCCTCTATGCCTTTGCCTGGGACGAGTTTTGCAGCGCGTATCTCGAGCTCTGCAAATCGCGGCTGGCCGATCCGGCCAATCGCGACCAGGCCCGCACGATGCTGCTCGTCGGCCTCGACACGATCCTCCGGCTGCTCCACCCGATCATGCCGTTTGTGACGGAGGAGATCTGGCAGCACCTCCATGAAGCGGCGGGATCCCGGCGCATGCCCTGGGACAGCGGTGACAAGCCGCTGGCGGCGTCGATCATGGTGGCCCCGTGGCCAACGCCCCCCGCTGCCTGGATGGACGCCACGACCGAGACCCGCTTCGGCACGTTTCTCGGCGTCGTCGCCGCGATCCGCGAGATTCGGGCGCGGCAAAACGTGCCGCCGAAGACCCGCGTGGCCGTGGCGATTCGCACGAGCGGCGATCTGGCCGAACTGCTCGAGCCGATGCGGCCGGCGATCGAGGCCATGGCGGCTGCCGACATCGCGGCGTTTGGCCCCGACGCGTCTGCGTCGCCGTCGGCCGCCACTGCTTCTGCCGCCGGATGTGACGTGTTTGTCGATCTCGCCGATCTCGTGGACGTCGATGCGGAGATCGCAAGGCTCCTCAAGGACAACGAGAAGACCGAGGGCTTTCTCCGGGCCAAGCAGATGAAGCTTGCTGATGAGAAGTTCGCGTCACGGGCACCGGAGGCCGTCATCGCCAAGGAACGGGCCCAACTGGCCGAGTTCGAAGCCCGACTCGCCAAGGGGGTGGCGGCGCTTGCCGACCTCCGCGGCCGCAAGGGGGCAACCTGACCACCGGACCTGCCGGTGGTGCGGTGCGGGTGCCTCGACCGTTCGATTTGGGTAGACTCACGTCTTCGGGGGCTCGCAGTCGGACGGACGCGTGGCCTCTCACCTCGTGCGGAGGCCCCAGGCCATGAGCGTGCAGATGGAACTCTCGCGGATCATCATCAGCGAGATCAACGACCAGCAGGTCGTCTACCTGAAGGAGGTCGAGGGCGACCGCACCTTTCCGATCCTCATCGGCCTCTTCGAGGCGACGAGCATCGACCGCCGGGTGAAGAACCATCAGTCGCCTCGTCCGCTCACGCACGATTTGCTCGTGGCCGCGGTGGAGCTGCTCGGCGGCGAGTTTCAGGATGTCGTGATCTCGGAGCTCAAGGACCACACCTACTACGCCGTGATCCGAATCCTCAAAGATGGCGAGATCGTCGAGGTGGATTCCCGGCCGTCCGACGCGATCGCAGTGGCGGTGACCTGCGAGCCAAATCTTGCGATCTACGTGGCGGAAGAAGTGCTCGACAGCGTGCTGGGCGGCTGACGACGTCAGCGGATCGTGACCCGTGCGACGCCGTCTGCTTCGAGGTCGACCTCCGCCGAGCCCGATCGGCCTTCGGCTTCAGCCGTGACCGTGAGCCGGCCCTTGAAGGCTCTGACCGTGCACCATCCGGCCGCATCGGTGGTCGTGACCTCGTCCGTCGTCCATTGCCGCTCGAAGAGATCGAAGAAGATCTTTCCGTGGGGCCGCAGCTTCCAGTCGCGGTCCCAAAAGGCCGCGCGGGGTTTCCAGTGAGAGCCCTCCCAGAAGCCCCACGAGATCACCCCAGTGACTGCGGGATGGCTGAAGACGGCCGTGAGAAAGTCGCGGGTGTAGGCCTGCTGGAGCTCGGCGTCGGCCGTGTCGATGTCGAACTCGGTGATCTGGATAGGCAGCCCGAGCGTGGCGAACCGATCCAGTTTTTCCAGCACCTCCGCGGGCCCCGGCGGATTGCCGCCGAAGTGGGCCTGCTCTCCGATGCCGCCGATCGGAGCTCCCGCCGCCTGGAGACCTTCGAGAATGCCAAACAGCGTGTCGCTGGGGCTTCCCGGACCATCGCCCTGAAACATGACATAGTCGTTGTAGAACAATCGCGTGCCCGGCGTCTCACGGGCCGCGATCCGGAACCAGTCCGCCATGGCGGCTCGTCCGAGAATATCGGTGGCATCCGTATGGGCATAATTTTCATTGACCACATCCCACTCGTCGAGCAGTCCAGCGAGCGTGCGAGTCTGGCTCTCGACTCGGGCCTCGATGGCTCGTCGCAAGCTGGCGGGATCCTTCTCATGCTGCCGCAGGCGGGCTGGCATGCGGTCCCATGATGGCCAGACGATGACGTGACCTCGAGGCGACAGGCCGTGCTCGCGCAGCCAGTGAATCGTTTCCACAACGCGGTTGTGGTGCGGCTCCCCCCCCTGCTCCCACGGATCCCACTTGATGTCGTCCTCGAACACGGCCTTCGTGAAGTGCTTGGCCAGTGTCTCGCGATATCGCTCGTCGTCGGGAGCGGTTCCCAGAATCCTGGGCACCTTCACGCAGGTGCCGATCCCGAAGGCATGGCGGTCCAACACGACTTTCACCTTTGCTTCTGGGATGGGCACGCCATGGGTATCGATCACTTCGACGGTC
>JBPCTA010000353.1:0-3941 GCA_051006595.1 Pirellulales bacterium | reverse complement strand
TGCCCAGCGGCAGGCCCTTCTGCTCCATGGACCCACCGCCACCCAGGTGGAAGACATCATCCGCACCCGCACACTCCTCGGATCGATCGCAGTGCGGGGACCAGGAGCCACCGCTCTCGACGGTGGCGCCGACAAACTTGTCGTTCAATCACTGGCAGCAGACCGCGGCCAGCACGTCTCGGCTGGCGACACGCTGGCCGTGCTCGTGGACCATGCCACGCTGCTCATTGAGGGAGACGCGTTTGAGCAGGACATTACCGCGATCACCGAGGCGGCGACGGCCGATCAGCCGATCACTGCCGTTCTGGATGCGCCGGGAGTGGCGGGGCGGCACGTCGAGGGCCTGCACATCGCCTACGTGGCGGATCGCGTCGCAGCGGAATCCCGCACGTTGCGTTTCTACGTGACCCTCCCGAACGAGGCCGGCCCCCAGCCGCGCGCCGATGGCATGAACCATCTCCTGACATGGCGCTACAAGCCCGGGCAACGGATGCAGTTGCAGGTCCCTGTCGAGGAATGGACCGAGCGGATCGTGCTGCCAGCTCAGGCCGTCGCCCAGGACGGCGTGGAGAACTACGTGTTTCGGGCCAACGGCGACCACTTCGACCGCGAGCCCGTCCACGTCGAGCACCGCGATCCTCAGTGGGTCGTGATCGCCAATGACGGCACTCTCTTTCCGGGCGACCGGGTGGCGATGTCGGCCGCCCAGCAGTTGCAGCTCGCGATCAAGAACAAATCGGGCGGGGGTGTCGATCCGCACGCCGGCCACAACCACTAGGTCGATACGCCCCGGAGCACCCGAGCACCGCCTCCCATGCTTGACGCAATCATCCGCAATGCCTTGCGATACCGCCTTGTCACGATCGTGCTCGCGCTCGTCTTGCTTGTCTATGGCGGCCTCACGCTCTGGCATCTGCCGATCGACGTCTTTCCTGATCTCAACCGGCCACGGGTGACCGTGATGACCGAGGCCCCAGGACTCGCTCCCGAGGAGGTGGAGACACTCGTAACCTTCCCGCTGGAGAGCGTCCTCAACGGAGCCACGGGCGTACAGGCCGTTCGCAGCGCCTCGGGTGTCGGCCTGTCGGTCATCCAGATCGAGTTTGCATGGGGCACCGACATCTACGTCGATCGGCAGATCGTAGCGGAGAAGATCGCGGTGGCTCTCGATCGAATGCCGAAGGGCATCCGTCCACAACTGGCCCCGATCTCGTCCATTATGGGCCAGGTCATGCACGTGGGCATGTGGAGCGAGGAAGGAGCGACGCCGCCCATGGAGGTCCGGACGCTCGCCGACTGGGTGGTGCGGCAACGACTGCTCACGATTCCCGGTGTCGCACAGGTCGTGACGATGGGCGGCGGACGGAAGCAGTTCCAGGTGCTCGTCGATCCGGAACTGTTGCTCCGCTACGGCCTCACGCTGCACGACGTCGAGGCCACCGTGCAGGCGAGCAATTCCAATGCCACAGGCGGCTACCTGAACCAGGGTGGCAACGAACTGCTCGTCCGGTCGCTGGGACGAATCCAGAGCATCAGGGATCTCGAGTCGGTCGTCGTCAAGGCCGCCGGCGACCGGCCAGTGGTGCTCGCGCAGGTGGCCCGAGTCGCTGAAGGGCCGCAGGTGAAACGCGGCGACGCAGCGGTCAATGGCAAGCCCGCCGTGATCCTGGTGATCTCCAAGCAGCCGGGCGCCGACACCCGGAAACTCACTGACGACGTGACAGCGGCACTCGAGGGCCTGAGGTCGTCGCTGCCCGCCGACGTTCGTCTCAATCCCGAACTCTACCAACAGAAGACGTTTATCGATCTCTCCATCCAGAACGTCATCGAGGCCCTCCGCGACGGCGGCATCCTCGTGGTCGTGGTCCTGTTCCTGTTCCTGCTGAACTTCCGCACCACGTTTATCACCCTTACGGCGATTCCGCTGTCGATCGTGATCACCGGCCTCTTCTTCAAGTGGCTTGGAATGTCCATCAACACCATGACCCTCGGCGGTCTGGCCGTCGCCATCGGCGAGCTCGTGGACGACGCGATCGTCGACGTCGAGAACATCTTTCGCCGTCTGCGGGAGAACGCCCATGCAGCGGAGCCGAAATCGGCGCTCCGCGTGGTCTACGAAGCATCGAGCGAGGTGCGCAACTCGATCGTGTTCAGCACCATCCTCGTGGTCCTTGTATTCGTGCCGCTGTTCGCGCTCGGCGGTATGGAAGGCAAGCTGTTCACACCGCTGGGGACGGCCTACATCGTGTCGATCTCGGCCTCACTCGTGGTCTCGCTCACGGTCACGCCGGTGCTTTCCTACTGGCTGCTGCCGAACGCCCGCTTCATGGAGCACAAGAAAGACGGCCTGCTCCTACGGGTTCTCAAGTCGCTCGCCGGCTGGGCGATCCGCCTTTCCGTACGCTTTCCGGTGCCGATCCTCGCCGCAGTAGCGGTCGCGGTCGGCGCGAGCGTCGCCGTCGTCGCGGGGCTCGGCCGCGATTTCCTGCCCCCCTTTAACGAGGGCTGCGTGCAGGTCAACGTTCTCCTGCCCCCGGGCACATCGCTGGAGACGTCGAACGCGATCGCGTCGATGGTGGACGAGAAGATCGGCAGGATCCGGGGCGTCGCCAACTTCAGCCGACGGACGGGGCGGGCCGAACTCGACGAGCACGCCGAGGGCGTCAACGCGTCCGAGGTAATCGTCAGCTTCGATCCCACGGCGGGCCGCGACCGCGAGGAGGTGCTCGAAGAGCTCCGCGAGGAGCTCACACAGGTGCCTGGCGTCGTGATCGCGGTCGAACAACCGCTCGCTCACCTGATCAGCCACATGCTTTCGGGCGTGAAGGCGCAGATAGGCATCAAGCTGTACGGAGACGATCTCGGGACGCTCCGCCGCACGGCCGAGCAGATGAAGACGGCGATGGCCGACGTCCGCGGTGTGAAGGATCTGATGGTCGAGCAGCAGGTGGAGATTCCGCAGCTCCAGATCCGTCTACGGCGTGACAAACTCGTGCAGTTCGGGCTTGCGGCCGACGCCGTCAACGAGTTCATCGAGACCGCGATGAACGGTAGAGCAGTGTCGGAGATCGTCGATGGCGAACGGAAGTTTGACTTGGTCGTCCGGCTCGACGAATCATACCGCGTGAACATCGACACGCTTCGTCGGCTGTCGATCAACCTTCCAGCCGGTGGGCGAGTGCCCCTCGAGAACGTAGCCGAGATCCATCAGGGCAGCGGCCCCAATACCATCAACCGGGAAAACGTCCGGCGACGCATCATCATCCAGTGCAACACCGCCGGACGCGACCTTGGCAGCGTCGTGACCGACATCCAAGCCAGGCTCGCGCCGCTTCTGACCGAGTTGCCGACGGGATACTTCGTCGAGTACGGCGGGCAGTTCGAGAGCCAGCGGCAGGCCACGCGGATGATCGGAATCCTGAGCCTTGTATCACTCGCCGGGATGTTTCTCGCACTCTACACGCTCTTCCGCTCGACGAACCTCGCCCTTCAGGTGCTCTCGGCATTGCCGATGGCGGCGATCGGCTCGGTCGCGGCGCTGGTACTCACCCGGCAGTCCCTTACGGTAGCCAGTATGGTGGGCTTCATCTCGCTCTCCGGGATCGCCTCACGCAACGGCATCCTGCTGATCGCGCACTACCTCCACCTCGTGCGGCACGAGGGAGAGCGGTTTACGCCGGAGATGGTGGAGCGGGCGGGCAAGGAGCGGGTCGCGCCGATGCTGATGACGGCGCTCACGGCCGGGATCGCGCTCGTGCCCCTAGTGCTGGCGGCCGGAGAGCCGGGCAAGGAAATCCTCTACCCCGTCTCCACCGTGATCCTCGGGGGCCTGATCAGTTCGACGCTACTCGACTTTTTTGTCCACCCGGCGCTGTTCTGGTGCTTTGGCCGCGGGCAGGCCGAGCGGGCGATGCAGGAAGCGGAGCACGACGAACTGGTGG
>JBPCTA010000352.1:0-4603 GCA_051006595.1 Pirellulales bacterium | reverse complement strand
TATGGGCGAGTTGCACGAGGTGGCATTCATCGCACCACACCAGCCGCAGCGGCCCGCGGGTAAGAGGCTCCGATGTGGTTCGAGGAAACACCCCCGTGAGGTGTTGCTCGCCAAGGTCGACGACGCTGATCAAGCCGCCTCCGCCGCAGCAGCGGCAGGCGGTCAAAGTCTTGATGGAGCTCATGGTTCGTCACAATTCCTGGTTCTGTCCAGCTGCCGCGGGCCGGGGAGTGGCGGCCGGTCAGGCAGCCGATCCCCGACCTCGAATCGCAGAATAGGTGGGTGATCCAAGGGGCACAAGCGTTCCGACGGGAACGGCCATCGTGGGCGTCGTGACCGACTAGTCCTTCAACCCGGCCGATGGCTGGGGTAGAGTTCGTAAAGTTCTCGTCTCCCATCGGAAGGGATCCTGCCCATCGCATGTCCATCCGCGCCAAGATCAAGCCCCTCCCTGAGCTCGCCACCACCCTCTCCGGCCTCCGCGGCCAGGGGCGGACGGTCGTGCATTGCCACGGGGTCTTCGACCTTCTCCACGTCGGGCACCTTCGCTACTTCGAGGAGGCGAAGGCGATGGGCGACGTGCTCGTCGTCACTCTGACCACCGACAAACATGTCAACAAGGGACCCCATCGCCCCGCCTTCACCGAGCAGCTCCGCGCCGAGGTGCTCGCGGCACTCGAGTGCGTCGACTTCGTGGCGATCAATCCCACGCCCACCGCCGTCGAGGCGATCCGGCAGCTCAAGCCCGACGTCTACGTGAAGGGCCCGGACTACCAGGACACATCCAAGGATATCACCGGCAAGATCCTCGAGGAGGAGGCGGCGGTGCAGGAGGCGGGCGGTCGGCTGGCCTTCACCAGCGGCGAGACCTTCAGTTCCACCACGCTCATCAATCAGCACATGGGCGTGCTGCCTCCCGACGTGCAGGCCTATCTCGCCGACTTCGCCCGCCGGCATCCGGCCGCCGAGATCCTCGACTACCTCCAGAAGGCGAAGGGGCTGAAAGTCCTCCTCGTCGGCGAGCCGATCATCGACGAATACATGTATTGCGAGGCGATCGGCAAGTCGTCGAAGGAGCCGACGATGGTCGTCAAGCGACTCTCGAGCGAGAAGTTCGCTGGCGGCATCCTGGCTGCGGCCAACCATGTGGCAGGCTTCTGCGACGAGGTGGCCTGCATCACGCAACTCGGCACCGAAAACTCCCACGAGGCCTTCATCGAGGGCAAGCTCAAGTCCAACATCAAGCGAATCTACCTCCACCGGAAGAACTCCCCCACCATCGTCAAGCGACGGCTCGTGGAGCACTACTTCTTCCTGAAGCTCATGGAGGTTTACGAGATCAACGATGCGGCCCTCTCCCCCGAGGAGGACGAGGCCGTCTGCCAGGCGCTGATGGAGCACGTGCCAAACTACGATCTCGTGATCGTGATCGACTTCGGCCACTCGATGCTCTCGGAGCGGGCCCGGAGGATCCTCCGCGAACGGGCGAAGTTTCTGGCCGTCAACGCCCAGTGCAACGCCGGCAACCTCGGGCACCACGCCCTCTCGAAGTATCCCGGCGTGGACTACATGACCGCCACCGAGACCGAGGTGCGCATCGAGTCCCGCGACCGCCACGGCCCCGTCCGCGGCCTGGTGCAGGAGGTCTACGAAAAACTCGCCGTCAAGCGAATGATCGTGACCCGAGGCAAGAACGGCTGCATGTGCTGCGATCCGACGGCAGGGTTCGTCGAAATCCCGGCCGTGGCCGGCAAAGTGGTTGACCGGATCGGGGCGGGCGACGCGTTTCTCTCCGTGTCGGCGCTGTTCGCAGCGCAGGGGGCGCCGCTCGATGTGGTCGGCTTCGCCGGGAATGCCGCCGGCGCGCTCGCCGTGGCCACCGTCGCCAATCGCGATGCGATCGACCGCATCGCCTACTGCAAGCAGATCGAGTCTCTCCTCAAGTGAGTGCCATGACCGCGACATCCTGCATCGACAGCACGACCGACACCTGGCGGCGATACATCGACGACCTGGCCCACGTGCTCGGCGGCCTCACCTTCACCCGGGCCGACGGCAGCGGCCTCTCGGTGGACGACGGCTATTCGACCTGGCGAGACCTCACGCTCCGCGTGCGGGCCCAGCGGCGGACGGTCTATATGATCGGCAACGGTGCCAGCGCCTCGATGGCCAGCCACTTCGCGGCCGACCTCGCCAAGAACGGCAGGGTTCACACCCAGACCTTCTTCGACCTCGCCCTGATTACTGCGATCTCCAACGACATCTCCTACGAACAGGTATTCGCCGAACCGCTCCGCCGCCGCGGCGAGGGGGGCGACATGCTGATTGCGATCA
Source organism: Pirellulales bacterium (assembly GCA_051006595.1). Lineage (GTDB taxonomy): Bacteria > Planctomycetota > Planctomycetia > Pirellulales > UBA1268 > QWPN01. The sequence goes on along the minus strand of JBPCTA010000352.1, from coordinate 2,269 downwards.
GTTCCTCGGGGAAGTCGCCCAACATCCTGGCAGCGGCGGGCGTTGCGGCCGACCTCGGCATGACGATCGTCACGCTCACGGGCAAGGAGCCGGGCAACCCGCTTCGGCACCGCGGCCACCTTAACCTGCACGTGCCGGCCCCGACCTACGGCCTGACGGAGACGGCCCACGCCGCGGCGTTGCACCGATGGATGGATCTCGTTCAGATGACCGATGGAGAACTGACATGAAGGACGCGGGCGGCGGAAGGAAGCAGGGCACGGTCGCCGTGATCGGTGGGGCCGGCTACGTGGGGGCGGTGCTCGTGCCGCGACTCCTCGAGGAGGGGTATCGCGTCCGGGTGTTCGATCTCTTCATCTATGGCGACGAGGCCCTCGCCGAGGTTCGCGAAAACCCTCGGCTGGAGCTTCTTCGGGGAGACGTTCGCGATCTGGCGGCCGTGACGGAGGCGGTTCGCGGGGCCGACGCCGTCATCCATCTGGCCTGCATCTCCAACGACCCGAGCGTGGAACTCGACCCCGAGCTCTCGAAGTCCGTGAACCTCGACTCCTTCGGCCCCACGGTGAAGGCGGCGAAGGAGGCGGGCGTGCGGCGGTTCATCTTCGCCTCATCGGGGAGCGTCTACGGCGTGAGCGATTCGCCGCAGGTGACCGAAGATCATCCGCTCGTGCCGGTCTCGCTCTACAACAAGTACAAGGCCGCCTGCGAGCCGCTGCTCTTTGCCGAGCAGAGCCCCACGTTCACGACGGTCGCCGTGCGGCCAGCCACGATCTGCGGCTACTCGCCGCGGCAGCGGCTCGACCTCACGGTCAATATTCTTACGAACCACGCGGTGAACAACGGAAAGATCACGGTGTTTGGCGGCGTGCAGATGCGGCCCAACCTCCACATGCAGGACATGGTCGACCTCTACTGCCTGCTGCTCGCGGTGCCCGACGAGAAGATCGCGGGCCAGATCTTCAACGCCGGCTACCAGAACTACTCGGTCTCGGAGACGGCCGAGGTGGTTCGCAAGGTGGTCCAGGAGGAACTACCCGAGAAGGGAAAGATCGAGATCGTCACCACGCCTTCCGACGACATCCGTTCCTACCGGATCAACTCCGACAAGATCCAGCGAGTGCTCGGCTTCGTGCCGAAGCACACGATTGAGGACGGCGCCCGCGACCTGATCAAAGCCTTCAAGGCGGGCCGGCTCCCCGATTCGATGAGCGACACGCGTTACTCCAACATCAAGACGATGAAGGCCGTCCACCTCAAGTGAGTCCATGGCGACGGTCTACGTCGAATCCTCGATCATCAGCTACCTGCGGCGAAGGCCGAGTTCAGATATCGTCAATGCCGCTCGTCAGGTCCTGACGCATCGGTGGTGGTCGAACGACCGTGCCGTGTACGACCTTGTGATCTCCCAGTACGTCCTCGATGAGATCGCCGCCGGTGACCCCGCGTTGGCGGCCGACCGGCTGCAGGTTGTTGAAGGCGTGGCCGTCCTTCCTCCGGCGGCGGAGATTCCGCGGATTGCCGCTGCAATCATGGAGCAGGCGATCCTGCCGCCGAAAGCCGAAGTGGACGCACTGCATATCGCGACCGTCGCCCATCACCGGATAGACTTTCTCCTGACATGGAACTGTTCGCACATCGCCAACGCCAGGATTCTTCCGGGGATCTACCGCCTCCTCGAGGAACTGCACCTTCCGCGTCCGGTGATCTGCACTCCCGAGGAGTTGCTGGGTGATGATTCATCAGCCGAAAACTGAGTCAGTCGTCGCGGAGTTGCATCGGATTCGAGAGACGATCTCCGATAGGTTCGGCGGAGACGTCGTCGCGATCGCCCGGGATGCGGCGGAACGACTTGCGCGATCCGGCCGTCCCCTATGGAAGCCGAGCCCGCGTACCGAGCCAGGTCATCCATCGGTCGGACCAGAAGAGCCTCCCAAGGCGGCCGCACGGCCATGAGCACGCCTGCCTGGACAGTTCTATGAATATGAGCAAGCATTCAGAAACCTTCGTCGTCCTCGGCAGCAACTCGTTCTCGGGCGCCACGTTTGTGGCCGAGGCTCTCGCCGACGGAGCCCGCGTGATCGGTATCAGCCGTTCGCCTGATCCCGACGAGGCCCTGCTGCCCTACCGCTGGGCCCCGCACGAGCGGTTCGTGTTTCACGCCCTCGACTTCAATCCCGACCTCGACCGGATCGAAGAGGTGATTCGGGACGCACAGCCGGAGTATGTCGTCAACTTCGCCGCCCAGAGCATGGTGGCCCAGAGCTGGGAC
>JBPCTA010000351.1:0-12580 GCA_051006595.1 Pirellulales bacterium | reverse complement strand
ACGCCAAACAGATTCGAGACGGCCAGGATCCGAGTGCCTGGGATGGCACGGGGCTCGGGGGCCAAGGCGAAGGCCGGCAGATCGGCGGCCTGGATCGACAGCACGGCAAGCTCGCGCCGGGGATCGACGCCGATCAGCGTGGCCGCAAACCTCCGGCCGTCGTCCAGCACGCAGTCGATCCCCTCGGAATCGAGCACGGTGCTCATCACCGTCACGATCCGGCCGTCAGACGAGAGAAGAACTCCAGATTGATAGGCCTCGAGGCCGCGCACGCCCCCGGCCCCGTAAATTTTGACGACCTTGCGAGCAGCGGCCGCCGCGATCTGCTGCACCGACGCCGACTCGCCGCCGGGGCACGAGCGCATGGACAACGCGAGCCCGCACCAGACGATCATGACACGCACGACAGTCGCGACATCATTCGTGCCGATCATGGCGCAGCTCCGCGGTCGCCGGCCGGATCGGTTGCGGGCTCGCGTGGCGGCTCGATGAGAAACACACCGAAGGATTCACCTCCGCGGCGAACATCCAGCTGCACCGGCATCGACCCGAGAGCCGTGCCTGTCTCCGTATCGGCTGACCATGTCAGACGAATCTCGCACGGGTCGTCGTCGGGGCTCGTCCAGAGATCGATCGCCACCACGCGGCCGGCGTCGTCCACCGCGAAGCGTGTTTCGACGCCCGACACTGCCGACTCCAGCACGTCGGCGAGGTCCATCGCCCCGCCAGCGGCTCCGTCGGCGTTCATGGCCGAGGGGTTTCGCGGCGCCGTACCCCAAAAGATGGTGCGACCGACGGCAGCCGGCCCCTCGATGGCGAGCCGTCGCCAGAGCACGAGCGCTGCCAGCATGCCCCCGCTGCCGGGCGGCACCGGATTGCGGTCAAACGCGTCGGCCGTCGCGAGGTCCGAGGTTCCGGTCGGCAGGTCGATCGATGCCGCCGTGTCGGAGAGCTCGATGCGAAACTCGTCGCCCGTGGCGAGCCGGCCGGCGAGCAGCCACGGCCCGGCAGGCAGCGTGTCGCGACATGCGGCGATGGCGGCCGCCACGCGATCCCGCTCGATGACGTTGAAATGATGGTTGGCGAAGCCCGGCCGCGGCTCGTAGAGACCGCGGAGGTGCGCGGGGAGTTCAGGCTTGGGCGGCTCTGCGGCGCGAGCCTGCGGCTCTCCTTCCTTCCGTTCGCGCTCGGTCTCCGCGGCGACGATCTCCGCAAGCGTGGCAGGAGAGTGGATGCCCGAGAGTCGCACGAGCAGCTCCTGCCGCCGGCCTTCCCGACGCACCACGAGCGGCACTTGCCATCCGGCCGGCAGCGTGCCCAACACGTTCTTGAAGGCATTCACCGTGCGAACCGGGCGGCCGGCGAGAGACACGATCTCGTCGTCATACCGCAGGCCCCGTCGCCAGGCGTCGGATGACTCGAGGATGTCGGACACGACCACGCGGCCGTCCACGCCGGACGACACCGTCGCCCCGAGCGTCGCATGGTCGCAGATCCGCCCCGCCCGCAGGCAGCCAAGGAAGTTTCGCACCTGGTTGGCCGAGATCGCATAGCCGGCCCCCACGTTCACCCGGCCCCGCTTCTCGAACGAGGCCCGACCATTCACCCCGATGAGACGGCCGTGCGCATCGAACAGGCCTCCCCCGGAGTTGCCGGGATTGATGGCGGCATCGACCTGGATGCAGTCGGTGTATTCGAGGATCGTGCCCGCCGGAAACTGATACCGATGCACACCCGAGACGATGCCGGCGCTGATCGAGGGCTGGAGGTCGGTAGCCAGCAGAAAGGGGTTGCCGGCCGCCACGCAGAAATCCCCCACCTCGACGAGATCGCTGTCAGCCATCTCCGCACAGGGAAAGTCGTCGCGGCCGAGCAGCTTCACGATCGCGAGGTCGCCCGTCGGATCGATGCCGACGAGCACGGCATCATAGAGTCGGCCGTCGGAGAGGCCGCACTTCATCGCCGGTCCGGCGGGCTGCACCACATGAAAGTTGGTGGCCGCATAGCCATCGCGGGTGAGGAGCACGCCGGAGCCGCCCCCCGCATCCCCGGCGAAGATCGCAACGGCTGTGGCCGAACACCGTCGGATCGCCTCGGTCCGCTGCTGCTGGGCTTCGAGCACCGCCGGATCGACGTCCAGCCCGTGCGCATCGGCGATGGCGCACAGCCACGCGATCACGGACATGGCAACGGCAGCACTGGCATTCGATCGCATGGGCACCAGTTCACTTCTCAAACACGGCATCATCGAACCGCACCGGGCAGCCCATGTCGCCCTTCACGAAATCGACCGTGATCGACAGTCGGCGGGCGTCGGCCACGGCGACGTCGATCGCCCCCGCCGGATCCTCCGAATCGAGCGTCTGCTCCCAGACCGACCGTTCATCGAGGTGCACGATCACCCGCACGGCCGCCGCCGACTCGCTCCCCACCGTGCGGACGACCCGCGCCCGGAACTGCCGACTGTCAGCCGGCACTCGCCACACGGCCGCGGTTCGGGGTCGAACGAACAGCGACCGTCGGGCCGCGTCGATGCCATCGGCTCCCGCGGCTGGCGTCGGCACCACCCGCGGCGCGAAAAATGCCGCCATGCCCTCCACGGTCGCGAGCCCGCCGAAAAATGGTTCCGCCGTCACCTGCTCCATCGGCAGGCTGACGAGCGCGACGGTGCGGCCGGCGGCGAAGTCGAGGGTTTCGAGCAGATGCCCGGGGATGGTCACCACGCCGTCGAGCACGAGGCTTCGCGGCGTCCACGCCACGCTGCCCGCGGTGAGCCGACCTCCCGCGATCGTCACCACTGTGGCTGCAGCCGTCGGTGCGGCCGGCCGCAGCCATGCCAGCCCGAGCACCTTTCCCCGTTTCACCGGAATCCGCTCGCCATCGAGGACCACCATCACGGTCTCCGGCGAGATGGCCGTGATCGCACACTCCACGAGTTCGAACGCGTCGCCCCGCGAGACGGCCACGAGATCGCTCGCGGGCTCCGCAGGCAATGCCTCCCGCCACGGCGGATTCATCGGCCCCGCGGCCGCGGCGACCGGCCGGGCATGCCAGCCCACCGTCTTGATCCGCTCGATCGGAATCTCGATCCGTGCGCCGCCACGAAGCACCGCGGCCGTCGCTCCGCCATCCCAGAGCACATCGTCGCCCTCGATCTGGGCTCCATCGCAGCACACGACCTGCGCGGCCAGCGGGGCCACGATCTGGGGTGGCACCCGCACCACCCGCCGCACATCGCTGATCGGCAGTTGCCGCGGCGACCCGCTGGCCGTGAGATGCACGGCCTTGTCGTCGATCGCATCGAGCGTTCCTGCGACATTCGTGCCGTCGGTCAGCTCGATTCGCACCTCGCACGGGTCCGCGTCGGCGAGAGCCGCAGCGGCCGACGCGAGACCGGCGGACCACGTCGTGATGAGGGTGACGATGACAGACGCGATGCCGGCTGCGAACCCTTCCCACGCCTGACGGCGTCGGGCTTGTGCGGAACGGAGCACACCTGAAAGCTGACCGGCCGTAAGGCCGCGGGCAATGAGCCCCCGCGCCGCACGGCGTCGAGCGTCTGCCGCCAGCCACGCGAGGGTCATGGGAGATCCGTCACCGAGGAGCAACAACTCACCGATCCTCCGCGCCGGCGGCGAGCCGCTTGAAGTATTGCTCGATGGCCTCGCGATAGTGCGGAGGAAACTCGCGGCCGATCTGCTGCAGCGCCCGCTCGCGGTCGTGAGGAGGCAGGTTGCCCCAGGCGTCTCCGGCGCCGAGGTTTCGCTTCTGCACCTCGCCAGCCGCCCGGCCTCCGGCGATCCGGCTGTCTTCCATCGGCCGCCCCGCCCCGCCCTGCCCCGAACCGCCGCCAGCCCCTGCGGCCTCCTGCTCCTGCTGCTGTTCCTGCTGGTCTTCGATCTGTTTGATGAGCTTGTCGAGCGAGGCGATCACACCGTCCTGGACGTCGCGGGTCGCGGTGCCGGCCCGGCCGTGATCGAGCCGCCTTGTGACATCCCGCATGCGCCGTGCGATGTGATCGAGTGAGTCTTGTTCGAGCGCCGCCATGTCGGCCCGCAACAGGCGGGCAACCCGCGCATACCGCACCGGGATCTCCGTTTCCCGCTCGAGAAGATGATCGTGCGAATTGATCGCCGCCTCACCGACGAGCAGCCAATGCTGGCAGGCTGCCCGATGGAAGAGCACCGCCGCCGGATCGACCGACGCGGCCACGTCGAGATCGGCGAGCAGCGGCAAGGCCTCGTCGAACCGATCTCGCCGCACGAGTTCCCGGCCCCACCACAGTCGCACCACATCCCGCACGAAGGCCGGTGTGGACGGTTCGGCGAGCCACTCGAGGTTCGGCTCCACGGCCGACGCCCGAGCCGCGAGGATCGCCTCGGCCCGCGGATCGCCCGCGGCCACCGTCTCGATCGCGGCATCGAGCACCTCGCCATCGACGGCAGCTCTCTCCCAGGCCGCCTCCGCCCGAGCCATGGCGCCAGCCGAAGCCGGCGTGTCGCCGTCCGCCGTCGCCAGCCACGCCAGCGCCGGATCGCGAACCTGACTCAGCGTCGGGATTGCCCATGACGGCTCCCGCATGAGTTCGGGATCGCGAGGCCCGGATGCCGGCACGGCCATGCTCACCGCCCCGGAGCCGACGAGCATGCCGATCGCCGCGATGGCGGCGCGGGAAGCGAGGCGGAGCAACGGCGATCTCATGCATACCTCCCGCACACGAACCCTGCCGCGGCCAGGCTCGCGACCTCTGTGCATGATAGTCGCGGCCCACCGCGACAGGAAACACCTGGGCCGGCCTGCGCGGCCTTTATTCGGTGAGTCCGCCCACGATGTCGCGGGCAGCCCGCTCGATCGCCCGCTGCCGCTCGGCCAGGCGGTCGAGCACGCCGCGCCACTCCGGCTCCTCCGCGCGGTCCGCGTCGTCGAGCAGCCGGGCCACCCGCTGCGTTCGCGTATTCACGCGCATCTGCAGGGCCCGCAGCATCTTGAGCTCCGAGAGCTTGTCCACCAGCGGCTGCTCGCCCGACGCGCCCGCCCGACCGCCCGACGGCCCGGCCTGCGCGGCCTTCTCCGCCTGCTGCGCCGTCTCCACCGCCGCCAGCATTTCCTCGAGCCCGATGACGATCTCGCCCAGCAGGCCGACGGTCTCGCGACGCGTGTCGCCCCGAGCGAGCCGGGATGCCGCCTGCACGGAATCATCATGGACCTGGGCGAGCGCCTGCGGGATCGCCACCGCGGAGCCATCGTCGCGAACGAGGGTCATCGCCTTCGTGGCCTCCACCGTGATGGTCGTCTGCTCGCGGCCCAGCCGCGCCGCTTCGAGCTCCCGCTCGCGGCCCGAGAGGCCATCGGCCGCTGCGAGTTTCTCGGTATCGGCGAGCACGGCCCGCTCGGCCTTGAGCATCGATCGAATCCGGGTCTCGAGCTGCACCAGCAGTCGCTCCACCTCCTCCTCCCGGACCTGCCTGAGAATCTCCTCCAGTTCGGCGCGAGCTGTTTCCAGCTCCTCGATCGCCTTCTGCTGCTCGCGCCGCGCCTCGCGCCGCTCCGCTCCGTCGAGCCGCTCACGGGCCTCTTTCATCCGCCGCTCCGCGGCCTGAAGCCGCTGCCGCGTTCGCCGTGCGCGGGAAACCTCGTCGTCGCCCTCGATCGGCTTCTCGTCGTCTGCAGCGGGTGAACCCTCGCCAGCCTCACCCTCGCCGATGCGTCGTGCGAAACCCTCGATGTCATCGCCGAGGCCCTTGGCCTCGTCGGCCGCGGCCCGCTGCCGCGACGCCAGGTCGCGATCCCCATCGCCAGACTCCGTCGAACCCTCGATATCACGCTGCCGCGCGATCAGCTGTCCCAGCCGGCCAAGGAAGGCCCGCACCTCCTTCTTGGTATCGACGATCTGGCGTTCGCCGGCGCCCGCTTCGAGCAGATCGACAAGAGCCCGAAACTGCTCGATGGCAGCCTGCTGGCTCGTGCCCGCCTTGAGCAGCTGCCCCTGTTCGAGGAGTGTCACGATCGCCGCGACCCGATCGCCGACCTGCTCCTCGCGGGCCCGGTCGAATGCCGACCGCAGCACCGCGGCCCGCCGTGGATCGCTCGCGGCCAGCAGGTCGGCGAGCCGCAGGAACGACCGCTCGAGGTCGCGATAGCGGTCGAGCAACTCGGCCTCGCGGGCGGCAAGAGTGGCCGTGTCGCCCGCTGACGGATCGGCGGCAATCGCGGGGCCGCGGGCAGCCGCCATCAGAACCAGCGCGGCAGCCACCGCGAGGAGCAGGCCCGAAGCCGTTCGCTGTCGTGGCTCGATCATGGCGACTCCAGGGCCTCGCGGCCCCGCTCTCTCTGCCGTTCGAGCGTATCGGAGCGGATCTTCTCCTGCAGACGGATCACCCCACGGAGCCGCTCGATCACTTCATTGACCGACTCCAGTTCGAGCATCCGCTCGAGCACCGCCCGCAGGCGGGCTAGCGCCGCATCGACGAGCGGCACCACCGTCGGCCGGCGTTCCGGCTGGTCGCCGCGGCAGGCCCCCGCGGCCGCAGCGAGTTCCTTCTCCACGATCATCGCGAGTGGCTTGGCGATCTGCGAGACGAGCCGGGCTTCGAGCTCCGACGTGAGGAGACCGTTGGTGGCGAGTTCCAGCCGAATGCCCCGAAACTCCTGGGCGATCTCAGCCGTCTCCCCGGCGGCCCGCGCGGCCGCCTCGCCGCACCAAGCCACGGCGGCGGTCGTGACACCATCGTGGTCGGCTGCCAGCCGGTCGCGGGCCTTCGCCAGATCGTCGATCACCGCTTCGAACCGCCGGCGGAGCAGGATCTCCCGAGCTTCGAGCAGGGCTCGCAGTGACTCCGGCGAGACGACGTCGAGCGTCCAGGTGTCGCCCTGCGACTCCTGTGGCTCGCCGTCGAGCGTGCACTGGTCTCGGGCCGAGACCGTCACTTCGAGTCGGCTGCCGACGGCCAGCCCGAGTTCGGCAAGCGGCAGCCGCACGGGCCGATCCATTGGAAACTCCACGAGCGGCTCGCCGCCCCGCACCTCTGGGAGCGGCACCTGCCGCTCGAGATCCCCCGAGGCCAGATGCACGGCCGCATTGCCCAGCGCATGGTCGTCGGAGATCGTGCCCTCGATGGCGAGCACGGCCTGCGGCGTGACGGCCGACGAGATGCCGACCAGCCGCAGCGAGACCTGCGGCCGCTCGTCGGGCACGGCCGAGAGCGTGACGAGCACGGGATCGCGATTGACGAGGCCCGAGGTGTCGGTGAGACGTGCGAGCACCACCCTATCGGCGTCGAGCGGCGGAATCCGCGCCGCCAGCGAGCGCGGGGCTCCGGCCGGCCGATCGAGCATGGCCAGGATCTGCTCCAGCGGGGCTTCGCCGGCCGCATCGCCCGAGCCGGCCATCGGCCGCACGGCGAGCGTCGCCGCCGCCAGCGGCTTGGTGGAAGCACACTCGATCTCGATCGACGAGCCCCGCGGAATCCGCACCACGCGACTGGCCGCGATCTCGCGGAGCCCGCCGCCGAGATAATCGGGCAACGTGGCGACGATCCGCACATCGGCCACCGCGGGGGGATCGGCGACGACGATCCTCAGGCCTCGCAGCCTGCCATCCCCGCCACGAACCTCGACGTCGAGATCGGCGGCGACTCCCTTGAGCACGTGGCCGAAGGCCTGTCCTGCCGCGGTGCCGCCGCCTCGCATGCCCATGCGATCGTGCCGCCAACCGCCGGCGGCCCGGGTGCGGAGTTCCACGACCTCGGGCAGCACGGCCGCGCGGGCGAGCACGACGACATCAACGTCGGCACCACGGGCCACCGTGCGGACGCCATCCGGAAAACCCTCGATCTCAAACTGCACCCGCCTTGGCCAGGGATCATCGACAAACAGGATCAGCCGCCGGGCTCCGATCGCGGCGAGCGCGGGCCACGCGGCCGCTGCCAGACTGCTCCCCGCCACCGCCGCCGCCGCGGCCAACACCAGCAACGACAGTCGACGGCGACGAAAGATGGCGTTGAATCGGACGCCATCGACCCGCGCGACCGCCGCGTCAATCGTGCGGCCGACGAGTTCGGGATCGACGGGGTCGGGCGCGTCCGCCGCCATCGCCCGTCGGGCATACGCAACGGCCGTCGAGAGTCCGTCATGAAACTCGGGATGGGTCCGCTCGATGACCAACGCCAACGACTCATCCGTCAGGGGCACGGCCAGCCGCATCACGAGTCGCACGACCACGATCCAGGCCACGATCGCGATCGCTGCCACGAGCAAGCATGCCCGGGCCCACGCGGGCGGTTCGATGAAGCGGTCGATCGCGAGCATCATCCAGCCGGCCGCCACCACGGCGAGCGCCCCGGTGGCCAGCGACTCCATCCAGATCCAGATCCGGGCTCGCCAGCGAACGGCGGCGAGAAGCCGAACCAGCGGAGACGCACGTCCCAGCGATGACGACTCGGGCTGCATGATGGTGGTCATCGGTCAGGCGAGCCTCGAGAGGCGGCGAACGATCCATTCGAGACACAGGCCCCCGCATCCCAGCCCGAGCAAGACCGCATTGAGCCGTTGCTTGAATGCGGTATCGACGGCCCCGGTTTCGTATTCCCGCCGCGAGCGATCGGGAATCTCGGCGGCCAGGGCCTGCACCTGCTCCGGCGTGAGGCCGCCATCCGCGAGAAACCGCGGACTGGCTCCAGTGGCGGCCGCGAGCTGCGTGAGCAGGCCGCGATCGAGTTGAGGCCGCACCAGTTCGCGGTCGGGCAGCTGCACGTGAATGCGCCGGGAGAGGGGCTCGTCGCCCGGCAACGCATCGACCTCGATCTGCCAGCCTCCTTCGCGGGCCGCCACGAACGATCCCTGGAGCGTGCCGGGGCGGGCAGGCTCGGCCGTCAGGGGCACCGGGATCCGCGCGCCGTCCGGGGCCACCGCATGACAGGAGGGCGGCACCCTCTGCACGGTCGCGGCGTCGGCCGCCACGAGCCGCACGGTGACGGTGCCGCCCACTGGAAAGCGATCGCGATCGACGATCAGCCGGCCGCGGCGGCTTCCCCGCATCAGCCGCCCTTGGGAGACATGCCGCACGAGCTGGGCGGCAAGCCGTTCGTAGGCGGCGTCGGCGATCGCCCGTAGCCGCCAGAGTTCGCCGCTTCCCACCGAGACCACGATCCCCGAGCCATAGAACTGACCGGCCAGAAACACGCTCTCCCGGCTTCCCCCGCTGCCGGCTGCCGCCCGTGCGTAAACGGTGGCCCCCGCCTTGACCGCATCGGCCGGAAAGCAGGCATAGACGCCGGGAAACTCCCGCCATACCGCCTCGCTCGCCGCGCGGCTGCCGGCCAGCCAGAGAAACTCCGCCTCCGCGCCGTCGCGGGTGAACACGAGCGGCCGGGGCTCCGCAGCCCCCGACGCCGTGCCGCCCAACTGCCCCGGCCTGCGGAGTTCGATGGGAAACAGCCCCCGGATGCCGGACGATCGCGGATCGCCGAGCCAGGCATCCATGAAGACCGGGCCGGCAAGAAGCACCAGGCCGCCCGACTCGCCGGCGACCCAGCGTTCGAGTCGCGCCTGCCCTGCCGGATCCACCAGCCGCCAGTCGTAGTCGCAGGCGATCACGGCATCGTAGGCCGCCAGTTCATCGTCGGTGCCGGGAAACGCATCGAGGATCCGCCGCGCGTCCTGCGACACTCCCGGAAGAGCGGTGCCGAGCAGCACGTCCACCGCGAAGCTCTTGTCGCGCTCGAGCACATTCCTCAGGAACTGGTATTCGCGTCCCGGCCCGCCGGCCATCAGCAGCACCTGCGTGATGCGATCGACGACCTCGACATCGACGGCCTGCAGGTCATCGGCCGGTGAGCGATCGGCCTCCGGGGAAACGACCCGCACGGCGAGCGTCCGCCGGCCGGGGGTCGCGAGCCCGGGCACGTCGAACCGCACCGGCACGAGTTCACCGTCAGCTCCCAGAATCGCCTCGATCGCGTCGAGGAGGCGGCCCGGGCCGGCGGCAGTCGCCTGCGGAGCTCCGTCAGCCGACCGCTCGACGAGTTCCACGCGCACGGTCTGGCCGGCGAGGGCCTGCGGCTGCAGAAACGCCGAGACCGCGAATCGATCGCCCGGAAAGACGCGGGCCGGCGCGAGCAGATCGGCCACCCGCACGTTGGCCGGCAGCGTGTCGGCACCGACGCCGAGCGGATGCACGGGCACGGCAGCCGCGGCCGCCGCGGTGGCGGCCGACTGCGGATCGATCCCCGAGTTGTTGCCGCCATCGGAGAGCACGATCATTCCCGCGAGCACCCCCTTCGGCTCGGCGTCGAGCACCCGGACCACCGCCTCGCCGAGCCGCGTTTCATATCCCCGGGGCTCGAGTCGCGGTCGCCACCCGGAGTCGGCCGGGGGATTCATCGTGCCGGCCGGCTCCGCTGCGGCGGTCGCCCCCACGGTGGCGGTGGCCTCGACGGCAGCCAACTCCCCGCCGCGGGGCAGCCGCGCCACCGGTTCGGCATCGGCATCGAACCGCCACACGCTTACCTCGTGTCTGGGCCGCAGCGCCTCGAGCAGCCCCCCCGCCTCCAGCAGATCGACCGCCTGCCGCGATCGCGTGCCGGCCGCCTCACTGCCATCGACGAGCGACATGCTCGCGCTCGTATCCACCAGCACGGCGACCCGCGATGGCAGCACGATCTCGTGCTCCGCGATCCGCTCGACGTCGAGGAGGGCCACGGCGACGGCCGTGAAGGCGGCCAGCCGCAAGCCGACGAGCAGGGCTTTCACAGCGGGATGCAGATCGACCGCATCGCGGCGCACCAGCCAGACCACGGCCATGACGACGACTGCCGCCACCAGCACCACCACCGGCATCTGCCACCATTCGTCAAAGCCCTCGACGAGCCTGCTCGCGATGCGGTGCCGCACCTCGGTCGCGGCGAACAGGCACGTTGATGGCCACGGTGTGGGCATGGAATGAGTGGGCTCTTCAGGCGACCGATCGGCGACGCGCGAGGGGATGATAGCCAGCCGCATACGCCAGCAGCTGTTCGAGGAGCAGCACGGCCACGACGGCCATGAGCATCGGCTTCGCGAGCAACACTCCGTCGAGCCCGCCCGACGCCGACTGCAGTGAGTCGGCTTGGTCATAGCGAAAGGCCACGCCTTGCATCGCGCGGTCGAGCCGCTCGCGGCCGACGCGTTCGAGCCGACCTTCAGCGGGATCGACGTTCACGGCCGCGAGTCGCTGCCGTTCGCCGCCGTCGAGCCGTCGCAAGCGGGCCTCGTAGATGCCCGGCACGCGGGCGGCGGGCAGCCGTGCCTCGAGACGCTCGCCCGCAGCCACGGCCGTCTGCCGCACGAGACCGCCATCCGGGGGCACCAGAAAATCCACCTCGATCTCATCGACACCAGGCTCGAGCCGCACCGTCACCGCATCGCCCACGTCGAGTGTCTCGGCCCGGCGGCGGATCCGGGCCAGATAGCGTTCCAGTTCGAGCACCACGACCACCCAGCTCGGGTTACCCCGGGCCCAGTTATTCCACGTGGGCGCCGCGGTGGTGAGCATCGCGATGGCCAGCCCGTCGCCGAATGGTTTTTCCACGGCCAGCGGCTGCCCCGTCCGGAGCGACACCAGCCGGCGACAGCCCTCCCGCACGGGATCGTGCCGACGATCGACGGCCCAATACCGTTCAATCCGCACGGCGTCGACGAGTGGATTCCGCTGCCCGGCGAGCACCGCCACCACCGGATGATCCTCGACGGTCACATCCGGCACGGGCGTGGATGCCGTGGTGTCCGGCAGCAGGTCGACCGCACCGGCCAGCGGCACCGGAAACAGTCCGGTGCCGGCGCGATAGAGCGTGCGGTTGATGATCTCGGCCTGCGTCCGGGGACCGCAAAAAAAGACGACGCCGCCACCGCCGGCCGCGTACGCCTCCACGGCCTGGATCTCCGCCGGCTCGAACCGCTCGACGTCGAGCAGCCAGAGGCAGTCAAACCGCGTCAGGTCGGTCGTGGCCAGTGCCCGCGGCGACTCGATTCGGGGCCGCAGCCCTGTGGGAGCGCCCGAACCGGGCGCCAGCGCCGTGGCAACGTAGAATCCATCGCCCGCCGTGCCGCTTTCCCGGGCATCGCCGTCGATCACAAGCACGTCGACATGATCGACGACATCGACGACCGCACGACGAACATCGTCGAACGGCAGGATGTCGCCCGGCAGCCGCGCCTCCAGCGCATGTCCGCTGGCGGCCGCCAGCCGCACATCGAATCGCCGCAGCGCGGTGCCGCCCGCGGGAATCTCCTCGATCCGCACTCCCGGTCGGCCCGCGCCGTCTTCGCGGAGTTCCACGAGCACATCCTGCACGGCCGACGACTCATCGTTGCGGACTTCGACCTCCACCGGCAGGAGAACGCCCGCCGCGGGCACGCCCCCGATCACCTCGAGCCGCTCGATCGTGAGATTGCCGCTGCGGCCCGGATCGGCGGCACAATCCACGAATCGGATGGTCACGCCGGTGGCCGAGAGTTGCCGGAGCGTCTCGGCCATCGCACCCGACTCCTTCCAGTCGTGGTCCCGGAAGTCGCTCACGATCCACAGCACCCGTGGGCCGCTGCC
>JBPCTA010000350.1:0-3618 GCA_051006595.1 Pirellulales bacterium | reverse complement strand
CGACCGCACGGAGCAGGTCGCCGTGCAGGTGGACGCCGCGGATCACCGCCGCGCAGAAGACGAGGAACTGCATGTTGGCATGGGGCGTCTCGCCCGGCTCGAGCAGGTTGCCAAGCTTGCAGCCGATCGACCAGTTGACGTGCTTGCCCGAGCCGTTGATGCCCGCGAAGGGCTTCTCATGCAGCAGGCAGGACATGCCGTATTTCTGCGCCACCCGCGTCAGCACCTGCATGATCGTCTGCTGGTGGTCGGTCGCGATGTTGGCGTTCTCGTACATCGGGGCGATTTCATACTGACTCGGCGCCACCTCGTTGTGCCGCGTCTTCACCGGCACGCCGAGCTTGAACAGCTCCCGCTCGCCTTCCAGCATGCAGGCGAGCACCCGTTCGGGGATCGCGCCGAAATACTGGTCTTCAAACTCCTGGCCCTTCGGCGGCTTGGCGCCGAACAGCGTGCGGCCTGCCATCACGAGATCGGGCCGGGCAAAGAAGAAGTTGCGGTCGATGAGGAAGTATTCTTGCTCGGGGCCCGCGGAGGCCGTCACCTGCCCCACGTCCTTGTGGCCAAACATCGCCAGTACCCGGCGGGCCTGCTTGTCGACCGCCTGCATCGACCGCAGCAGCGGCGTCTTCTTGTCGAGCGCCTCGCCCGTCCACGAGCAGAAGGCCGTGGGGATGCAGAGCGTGGTGCCGTTGGGGTTGTCGAGAATGTAGGCCGGACTCGTCGGATCCCAGGCGGTGTAGCCGCGGGCCTCGAACGTGGCACGGAGTCCGCCCGACGGAAAGCTCGAGGCGTCGGGCTCGCCCTGAATGAGTTCCTTGCCCGAGAACTCGGCGATCGCGTCGCCGTCGCCGGTCGGTGTCAGGAAGCTGTCGTGCTTCTCGGCGGTGATGCCGGTGAGCGGATAGAAGACGTGGGCGTAGTGGGTGGCGCCCTTCTCGATCGCCCAATCCTTCATCGCCAAGGCCACCGCGTCGGCGATTGTGTGGTCGATCGGCTTGCCCTGTTTGATCGTCGCCTGAAGGGCTTTGTAGACGCTCTTCGGCAGCCGATCCTTCATGACCGACTCGCTGAACACGTTGGCGCCGAAGATCTCGCTGGTCGGCGTCTCGCGGAAGTTCCAAGCCTGGCCGGTGGGCTTGTAGTTGTTGATGGCGGCGACGGCGCTGGCGCGGGCGGTGGTCATAGAGGAGAGTCCTTCTTCCTTACAGGGTTGGCTGGCGGGATTCTGGCGACACGGATAAACACACACGCAAACCACGCACGTCCGCTCACGCGCGAAGCTTGGAGATCATGTGCAGCGAAGCATGGGCGGCCCGTCGCAGCCAGAAGAAGAAATCAGCGACGAACCTGGATCTCAAACCCTGTTCAGACTAGCCGTGGCCCGGGGGCAGTTCAAGTAGTGGCCGCCCCTGTTCGGAGGGCTGGGTGGGCCGATGTCACCGGGCCGCGGTGGTGCGGCCGGCGGGACGCACGGCCGGCCGAATCGTCATCCGCCGGGCGACATCGGTGGCCGCAGCAAGGGCTGCATCGGCCGACGGCGACACCACCACGCCATCGACAGGCCTCGACGTCGTATGGACCGGCACGTCGGGATCGACGCCGACACCGCTGTAGGGCAGGCCCTTGGGCGAGAAGAACTTCGCCGTGGTCAGTCGCATGCCGACGCCGGCGGCCTCGAGCGGGAAGATGCCCTGAATCGAGCCCTTGCCATAACTTCGCGAACCGACGATCGTGCCGCGGTGATGATCGCGGATCGCTCCGGCAAAGATCTCACTCGAACTGGCCGAGTCGCCGTCGATCACCAACACCAGCGGCATCCGCCACGTGCCGGGACGGCCTGCCGAATAGTTGAAGTCTTCATCCGGACTCCGGCCGCGGGTCGCCACGACGAGGCCGCGGTCGAGAAACACATCGGCCACATCGACGGCGGCGGAGAGGAGGCCGCCGGGATTGCCACGCAGGTCGATCACGAGCGACCGCATGCCCGCGGCATCGAGCTGACGAAGGGCCTTCTCGAGGTCGGCGGCGGTCGTCTTCTGAAATGACGAGAGCTTGAGGGCTGCGATGCCCGCCGTTGAGTCGAGCATCCGCACCTGCTCGATGCTCGGAACCTCGACGTGCTCCCGGCGCACCGTCACCGCCCGAGCCGGTGCCGGGGCTCGTAGGATCGCCAACGTCACGAGCGACCCTTCCGGACCCTGAAGCAGATGAGCCGCCTCGTCCACGCTCAGGCCACCGATCGACCGGCCACCAACGCCCACGAGGTGATCGCCCGCTCGGATGCCGGCCCGCTCGGCCGGACTGCCGGGAATCACGTGCACGACGAGCAGCCCGTCAGCGGCGCTCTTGAGCTCCACGCCGAGGCCCACGAAGTTGCCCTCGATCTGCGAATAGAGATCGTCAAGCTGACCGTTGGTCAGAAACGCCGAATATTCGTCGAGCCCGCCCACGGCGGCCGCAGACATCTCCATCAGCGTCACCGCCGGAGGAATCCCCAGGATCGAGTGCGCCGCCCGCGCGACCCAGGCGGCGAGCGATTCGGCATCGTTCTGCGATGCCACCGGCTGCGTGGCGGCAATCCGAGCGACTTGCTCGCGATACAGGCCACGCCGCTCGGGTGTCGCCTGGGCGGCATGCACCGTGGCGAACGACGGTTCGTCGAGGGCGACGTCGATCGCCTTCAGCCCCCGACCCACGAGCCTCGCATAGTCGGGGTTTTCGTAATGATGCGAGCCGATCCGGGCGAGCACCTCACCGTAAACACAGCGGGCATCGGCCTCGGAAAGCGTTTCGAGTTGGCCGCGAAACGCCGGCTCGGCGTGCCGTCGGGCGACGTCGCAGTGGAGCTTGGCGAGATCGTATTGCTGATGGAGCGCGGGAGCGAGGGTGCCTTTGCGGGCAGACGTCTCGCAGATGTGGACCACGTCGGCCCAGCGACCCTCGAGGGCCAGGGCCGTCGTCCGCGCGGCGAGATCCTCGTGCGGGGCGGAGATCGCGACGCCGTACAGGCCGGTCGGCTCCGGAGCGACTGGCGGGACGTCGGCGGCAGACGCCATCCCGCAGCCGGCCATCCCCAATCCCGCCAGCATCGAGGCGAGCAGCCAGATTCCGGCTGCAGACCGGCGGAGGCGGCACGACGTCCGAGGGCAGGCGGCTGTCACGTGGGCATCCGTTCGCGGGGGCCGCGAAATGTCGCGGCAGCCAGCGGTCGATCCTTTGACCGCCCGCGATTATGGATCACGATTCCGTGTCGGGCAAAAAAAGCGGGATTCCGAACCGCTTTTTTTCCGGCCCCAGCCGCGGCGGCCGCGGCACGACCCTCACCACCGGCATGCCCGACACGTTGGTAGGATAGAGGTTCGTCCGTTTGACCCCGTCACGACCGTTGCCGTCCGCGTGACCATGCCGACCAGTTCGTCCGGATCCCGTGGCCCTGCCGCCCAAGCGTCCGTGGCACAGCCCACGCTCGTGCTGCTCGATCGTGTCCGAGGGGGCGATCCTGACGCGATCAATCGTCTGCTCGAACGGCACCGCTCGGCGATCCGGCAGATGATCGATCGCCGCATGGATCGCGTCATAGAACGACGTGTGGATGCCAGCGATATCGTGCAATAC
>JBPCTA010000349.1:0-2655 GCA_051006595.1 Pirellulales bacterium | reverse complement strand
GTACGACGTGTAGCCATACGCCCAGAGCGTCCGCCGGGGCTGCATGGTCTTCGTCTGGTATTCGCCCACCAGCAGCGTCTTCGAGAGCCCGTCCTTGATGGTGCGGAGGCGTTCAGCCTGGAGCTTCCGGCTGGTGCCGCTGGTTCGCGCAGTGGTGTGCATGGCCCCCTGGCAGCCGCTTCGTGTCTCGGTCGCAGGCGTGTTGGCGACAAGTTGGTTGTCCCAGAAGTGATCCCCGGTCTGGCCGAGCGAATGGCCCGACATCGCCCGATACGACCCCGGCGCCCAGTCGAGCGTGTACCCGGGCCCCGACTCGGGCTTCTGCAGCTGCGTGGGAAACAAATCGACAGGGCAGGTGTAGCCCGGCATCAGCGTCTCGCGGAGCTGCTTGTTCGACGCGTCCTCCTGGGCCTTCGTCGGATTCCAGAGCTTGTGCACGCCGATCCCTTCCATGTAGGGCAGGATCTCGAGGGTCCAGGTGCTGTAGTAGGGTCCGTTGATCACCACGCTCTCCGAGACGTTGCCCGGCGGCAGCGACTTTCGCGCCGATTCGTAGCCGAGCACCGCCAGCCCGATCTGCTTGAGGTTGTTGCTGCACTGCGTGCGCCGTGCCGCCTCCCGTGCGCTCTGCACCGCCGGCAGCAACAGGCCGATGAGCGTGGCGATGATGGCAATCACCACCAGAAGCTCGACCAGCGTGAATCCCGTCCACCGCCGCGTGTGCGTCGTCATGGCTATCCTCCCCGGCGGCACTATACCGCGATCCGGCCCGCCACGCAGCCCCGGCTTCCCGCGTCAGTATTCGCCTTTGGGAATCTCGCCGTCGGCCCGGTTGCCGAGCTGGCGGAGGATGTCGGGTGAGACGTCTCGAGAGATGCTGCGCACCGCCCCGTCGGCCAACGCGGCCATCACGAGCCCGCCCGCGTGATAGCTGTCGAAGCCGCCGACGAAGAGCGGATCCTCTGGGGCGGGGTCGTCGCGAAGTGCTTTCGGGTCGCGTTTGGGGATCGGTGACGTGTTGCGGAGCGTGGCCCGGGTGCCGGAGACCCAGCCGAGATCAGTCTCGCTGCCGCGCCGCTCACTGATCAGGAGCGTGTTGGAGCTGCCATCGACGATGTCGGAGAACCGGACCCGGCTATCGAGAAACAGCATGCCGTGGTTGGTGGTGTCGATCGGGGCCTCGACGTCGTGGTGGCAGCCGGCGTAGCTCGTGACGGCCACCCGCGGGC
This sequence comes from Pirellulales bacterium, assembly GCA_051006595.1. Classification (GTDB taxonomy): domain Bacteria; phylum Planctomycetota; class Planctomycetia; order Pirellulales; family UBA1268; genus QWPN01. Next base: position 1,426 of record JBPCTA010000349.1, on the reverse strand, counting down.
CGCCCTCGGGGCCGCGGTATGGGGCGGTCGAGGATGACGGGCAGATGAGCATCGACACAAACGTCTCCCGCACCTTTGCATTCGAGGCGGCGTACACGCCGTCCTCGGGCGTGAAATGCCGCTCGATCCAGTCCTCCTCCATGAAGGGCAGCAGGCGGACGATCCAGCCCACGTGCTTGCCTTCGGCCACGTTGCGGATCGGGCCGGCGTCGCCGGTCACGCCGGGCGGAAAGGCCTCGTTGGCAAACTCGTAGGTGTGCAGCGCGAGGCCGATCTGGGCCACGTTGTTGGAGCAGCTGCATCGCCGCGCCGCCTCGCGGGCACTCTGCACCGCCGGCAGCAAGAGGCCGATCAGCGTCGCGATGATCGCGATCACGACCAGCAGTTCCACGAGGGTGAACCCGCGGCGGCCGGTCGCTTGGCGACTGGAGATGGTCAGATCGGGCACAGGCACATGGCTCATGGTCGAGGCTCCTCGGGGGTTGTGGCTGCGACGGACGGATGCGAAACAGTGCGGCTGCGGCGAATCGTCACCGGGCCTTCGAGCGGGTACTCGACGACGACTCGGATCGCGGGCGAGTTGGCGTCGGCATCGCGACCGAGCGTGACCCGCGCCGAGCCCACGCCCGTGAGCGCGTCGGGTTCGAGCAGGATCACCTCGTCGGCGGCATCGGGGCCGCCCGTGGCGAGGCGGACGTGGGCTGTGGCCGTTGCGGCCGCGAGCAGGCATTCGACCTGCCGGAGGTGCCGCTCCGCCCGCAGCGAGCGATGGCTCGTGGTGGCGGCGCGGAGCATCGAGAGGGCGATCGCCGACGCCACCGCCAGGCAGGCGAGCGCCAGCACCATCACGCTGCCGCGCCGGCGGCTGGATGAGCGGTCATGGGCGGGGCGGGAGAGAGAAGCGGTCATGGCGAGGCTCCTTCCTCGCGGGCGAACGCTTTGTCGCGGGGAACGGCCGCAGCCGCCTCGATCGCCAGCGGCGGGTGGCGGCCGTCCGTCGTCGAACTGCCGCGGAGCGTGACGAGGCCGCGGTCCATCTCGGCCGTCCAGTCAATCGGCTTCGAAAACACAAACTCCTCGCGGGCGGTCGGACCGGTGGCTGGCTGCGTGGTCCGCACGAGACCTTGCGCGAGGGGGCGATAGTCGATGCGGCCGGTCGGGCCGGTGAACGAGACGAGGGGGTTATTGGCGACGCCGGGCTGCATGACCGTACGCGCTTCGTGGACGTCGGTGCGAAACTGCCGCGCGAGCCGCAGGGCGGTCTGCTCGTCGGACCGCACGAGCCGCGCTCGGGATTCGAGCCGATAGCTTGTGTGGACGAGCCCCATCGCCGTGGCCATCACCACCGACGCGGCCGCCATCGCCGCGAGGAGTTCGACGAGCGAGATGCCGCGGCGGCGATGCGATGCGGGGGCGAGGGGCTGCC
>JBPCTA010000348.1:0-2801 GCA_051006595.1 Pirellulales bacterium | reverse complement strand
GACGAAGTTGCCATCTGAATCTCCCGGACGCAAACCCCGGCCACCTCACGATGCCAGCGAGGACGCCCAGCCTAACGGCATCGGCCCCACAACGCTCGATCCGCATTCCCCGCGGCCGTACGGCGGGTCGGTTTTCACGCCTGCATTCCCCGCGGCCTTACGGCCGGTCGGCTTGTACGGAGAACGCTCCCGATGCTGAGGAGCTGGTCGGTGGGCACGCACAGAAGCCGGGAATCTTTGCGCCTCACGAGCGGCTGCCAGTCGGCCAGCCGGGCATCCTGTAGCAAAATCCCCGGCGCCGAGCATGCCTACCGCCAGCGAACCAGACCGGCACACCATCACTCATGCGCCGCTCAGGAGCCTCCTGGTCGTGCGCACGACTGGCGCGAGCCGAGCCCGCCGCTACTGCGGACCGATCGACGGCGGGCACTTCGCGAGGAAGTCTCGAGGACCGCGGGTCGTGTAATACGGATAGGCCACGGCGCCGGTCGGCGGACCGGGCGGCTGCGTCGAGCCGTAGTCAGAGCCGGCAAGCGCCGCCTTCTCCTCAGGTGAGAGGTGATGTTTTGCCAGCCCACCGTAGCGGCCGACGTGTCGCGGATGGCAGGCGCCCCCTTCGCAGTCCTGACAGGCGCCGGACGGGCAGTTGCCGTCGGGGCAGCCTTCCGGGCCGCACATACCATCCTGGCACTGACCGTCCTGACACTGTCCACTCGGGCACATGCCATCCTGGCACTGGCCACCCACGTTGGCATGGTGCCCATGGGGACCGTCGGTGTTGAGCAGGAAGAGCCGGTCGATGATCGAGCAGCCGCTCGACGTGGCGATCACGGCCGTGACGACGACCAGCCCGAAGGCGCGAGCGAGGCATTTCATGGGCGGGGTTCCCGAGAGGCGGAGCCAGCGCCGCCGGCACATCGCCGAGGGCCGCTCATCCGCGTTCTCCGGTGGTATCGGTCGTGCCGCCCATCCCAGATGAGCAAACCCTGCGGACGGGAAGCCCGGCAGTTTGGGCAAGCGGATGCCGCGCACGAAGACGCGACCGATTTAGCCGCGGAAGCGGCTCGCGATCAGGGAGATGTTTTGGCCGCCGAAGCCGAAGGAGTTTGAGAGGGCGTGGTCGCACTTCCCTTCGCGAACCTTGTTGGGCACGTAGTCGAGATCGCAGTCGGGGTCGGGCGTCTCGTAGTTGATGGTCGGCGGCAGCAGGCCGTCGCGAATCGCCAGCAGGCAGACGATGAGCTCCGTGGCGCCGGCCGCCGCGATCAGGTGGCCCATCATGCCCTTCGTGCTCGAAACCGGAATCTTGTAGGCCTGCTCGCCAAACACCTTCTTGATTGCGAGCGACTCGACACGGTCGTTCACGCTCGTGCTGGTGCCGTGGGCGTTGATGTAGTGGATGTCGGTCTTCCCGAGCCCTGCATCCGCCAGCGCCATCGTGATGCATGCCGCGGCGCCCCGCCCCTCGGGATGCGTGTCGGTGATCCGGTAGGCGTCGGCGGTCGAGCCGTAGCCGACGAGCTCGCCGTGGATCTTGGCCCCGCGCTTCTTCGCATGCTCGAGTTCTTCGAGCACCACCATCGCCGCCCCCTCGCCGAGCACGAATCCGTCACGGTCGTTGTCGAACGGACGGCTGGCCCGCGTCGGCTCGTCATTCCGAGTCGAGAGCGCCGTCAGCAGGTTGAAGCCCGTCACTCCAAAGGGATGGATCATGCTGTGCGTGCCGCCGGAGAGCATCACATCGGCCTCTCCGCGACGGACAATCTCTGCTGCCTCGCCGATCGCCTGGCTGGAGGCGGCACAGGCGGTGAGGCAGTTGAGATTGGGTCCCTGGGCGTCGAACAGCGCGGCGAGATGACCGGCCGGCATGTTCGGCTCCTGCTCGACCTCGGCGAGCGGATGCAGCGTCTCGAGCCCGAGTTTCGTGAACTTCGCCACATCGAGCGTGTCGCCCTCGATGGCCGCCATCATCATCCGGGTGAAGGCCTCGAAATCCTGCTGACCTTCGCCGCTGCCGAGATAAATCCCCAGGCGTGTCGGGTCGGCGGGCAGTCCCTGCGGCAGGCCCGCGTCGGCCATCGCCTGCAGCGCCGCGCCGGCGGCAAACCGCGTATGGCGACCGCAATACGCCCACGTCTTTGCATCCTGCCCCTCGTCGGCGATGTCCCAGCCCCGAACCTCGGCGGAAATCTTGGTGGGAAACTTGGAGGCGTCGAAGATCGTGGTCAGGACCACGCCGGAGGCCCCGGCGACGAGATTCTTCCAGAGCTGCTCCACCCGCACTCCCAGCGGGGTGATGCAACCCATGCCCGTGATCACCACCCTGCGTCTTCCGGCAACCATCAACCGCCTCCCCGCGACATCGTTCGCATCACCAATCGGGCCGGGCGAGCGGCTGGCCCGCCTCGTCCCGGCCGATGTCATAGATATGCATCTGGTCGAGCCAGCGGAGGAGTTCCTCGGGTTCGAAGAGCTTCGGCACGCCCTCGCCCGGCTCGAGGTGGGCGAAGAACAGTTCCGCCTCGCCCTGCAGGCGGTCGCCGATCGTGCTGGTCACCTTGGTGAAGGAGCCGGTCGGTTTGAGGTCGAGCACCTCGGCCTTGAAGCGGATCGAGTCTCCAGGAACGGCGTCGAAGTGAAACTCGGCCGCCGCCACCTTGGCGAGCACCACCCGCCGATTGAAGTCGATCGCATCGGCCACCAGCAGGCCGGCCGTCTGGGCCATGCCCTCCACGATCAGGGAGTTGGGCATGATCGCCACTCCCGGAAAGTGGTCGTGCAGATGCTCCTCGGCGAGCGAC
>JBPCTA010000347.1:0-4263 GCA_051006595.1 Pirellulales bacterium | reverse complement strand
GTTTTGAGGGGATCCGATATGGGCACTCTGCGACCAAATCGAGGAATGAGATGCAGGGCGTCGGGAGGCTACTCACGGGGTTGATCGCTGGTCTTGCGATCTCGCATGGCTGCTGTGGACCGCTGTCGGCGGCCACGAGCACATGGGTGTCTCCTTCCCCCGCAGGACTCATCTATCGCGAACAGGCCGACGGCGACCGAATCCCCGATTTTTCGATGGTGGGGTATGGAGCCGGCTGGAGCGACTTGCCCGGCACGCCGGCGGTGGTGCTTTCGGTCACGCCGATCACCGGCGACAACACCACCCGGATCCAAAACGCGATCAACTCCGCCGCCGCCCTGCCGCTCCAGGCCAACGGCTATCGCGGCACCGTGCAGCTGACCGCTGGCGACTACGAGATTGCCGGGCAGATCAAGATCTCCGCCAGCGGCATTGTCCTCCGTGGCGCCGGCCGCGATCTGGTGTCAGGATCGGCGACGAGACTGATCGCGACCGGCACCAGCACCCGCGACGTGATCTCGATCGGCAGCACGAGTTCCTCGCCGAACTATTCGGGCTTTTCCAAGATTGCGATTGCCGAGGCCCGCGTGCCCGTCGGAGCGACGAGCTTCACCGTCGCCTCCACCACGGGGCTTTCCGTGGGCCACACGATCAACGTCAACTGGACGAGCAACCAGGCGTGGATCAATGCAAACGGCATGAACCTGCTCGACAACCCCTGGCAGCCTGGCGACCGGCAGCAGAACTCGGATCGCGTGATCACGCGGATCGAGGGCAACCGCGTCTATCTGGACGCCCCAATCACGTCGGCTATCGAGACCATCTACGGCGGCGGCACGATCCAGCGGTACAACGGCTTCACGACCGGAGGCCGGATCACGAACGTGGGCGTCGAAAATCTCGTCGGCCAGTCGCTCGCCACCCGGGACGAACTCAACGAGAACCGGGCCTGGAGCTTCATCGGGGTCGAGTCGGCCGAGAACGTCTTCGTGCGGCAAATCGAGGCCCGTCACTTCGTGTACTCGGCGGTGGACGCCAAGGACTACTCGAAGTTTGTCACCACCAGCGATGCCCGGTCGCTCTTGGCATCGGGCACCATCACCGGCAGCCGCCGCTACACCTACAACGTCGATGGGCAGCTCGTCCTGGTGACCAACTCGACCGCCTCGGACGGACGGCATGACTTCGTGAATGGCTCCAACACGGCAGGGCCGTCGGTGTTCGTCAGCGGCACGGCGGTCTTGGCCCACGCTGATTCCGGGCCGCATCACCGCTGGTCAAGCGGCATTCTCTTCGACAACATCACCGTGAGCGGCGACGCGATCAACATCCGTGACCGTGGCAACATGGGCACCGGCCACGGCTGGGCGGGAGCCAACTCCGTGGTCTGGAACTCGAAAGCCGACAGTTTCATTCTTCAGAACCCGCCCACCGCCCAGAACTGGCTGATCGGGTCGGTCGGCACGCTCGTGACCGAGGGGGGCAAGGTCGGAACCTACGATTCGTTGGGCGCCCGTGTGAGCCTCGGCGATACCGTCAACAATCCCACCGACAGCCTCTACAAGGCCCAGTTGCTCGAGCGGCGGGCCAGCGGCATCGATCTTCGCTTTTGGGTCGGGGATCAGGGCACCTCCTGGGCGAGCGGCACCGGCGGCTGGACCAACTGGTCGCGAACCCTCGGCACGCGAACCAACTCGCCTGCGCCAGCGTCACAGAACGATGTCGTATTCAACGTGACCGGCTCGACCGCGCTGACGACGCGGCCCGGGGTGAGCACGACGGTGAGCAGCGTGCAGTTCGACGCGCCGACGGCGGCGGTCACGCTCCGCGTCGGCGGCACGAGCGGCACGCTCACGCTCGGCGGGAACGGGATCACGGTCTTCTCCGGCAGCCAGTCGATCACGGGCGACGCCGGTGGCTCAGGCGCGGCCGGCGACGTGCTCCTCTCCGCGTCGCAGGCATGGGAAGTCCGCGGCACGAGCCAGCTCGCGTTCAACGCGCGGCTTGGCGCCGTCGACTCTTCCGCCAGGACGCTCGTGAAACTGGGCAGCGGCACACTCTCGCTCCTGGCCAGTAGCGGCGGCGCCAACTCGTTGAAGGCCGCATGGTCGATCGCGGAAGGCACGGTGAAGGTGGCCAACTCCGAGGCCTTCGGCTGGTCATTCAATAACGCAGCCGTCGAATCGGGCGCGGCCGTGCAGCTCGTCGACGTCGGCCTCGGGATCGCCAATGGCACACTTGCGCTTCGCGGGATGGGCGTCAGTGGCACTGGCGGCGCCCTCCGGAGCCTGTCTGGCACCAACACGCTCCCGGCTGGCGCGGGGGCCATCCTGCTCGATTCCGGATCGACCGGGATCGGCGTTGACACTGGCATCCTCACGATCGCCCGGGCGATCAGCGGCACCGGTGGCCTCGTCAAGACGGGCTCAGGTCGGCTCCTGTTGTCGGGCACCGGCACCTACTCCGGCGGAACGTCGCTGTCGGCGGGAACCTTGGAGGTCCGCTCGGCCGCTGCGATGGCTGCGGCATCGTCAGCCGCTCCCGGCCGGCTCACGATCACTGGGGGCACGCTGACCCTGCCGGTCGGGCAGGTCGAACTGCTCGAACTCGCGTTGCTCTCCGTCAACCAGACCAGGGGCCGGCTTGATCTCGGTGCGGGTCGGATTCAGGTGGCGGCCGGCGGCATCACGGCTGCCGAACTCAAGGCCGACCTCCTCGCGGGGCGGGCCGGCGGTCTCTGGTCGGGCACGAGTGGCATCACGTCGTCGGCGGTGGCTGCGGCCAGCGGCCAGCCGCGGAGCATCGGCTGGCTCGTCGCTGGAGACGGGTCGATGCTTGTCGGCTTCGCCGCGCCGGGCGACACCAACTTGGACGGCCTGGTCAACGTGCTCGACGCGGCCAACCTCATGGCCAGCGGCCGCTACAACACGGGGGCCGCGGCCGACTGGCAGCATGGCGACTTCAACTATGACGGCATCGTGGACGTCCTCGACGCCGCTTCGATGATGAGCAGCGGGCTGTATGGTGCCGGAGAGTATCTCCCCGTGGCTGCCGCTCAGGTCGTCTCCGTTCCGGAGCCAGCTGCCGCCACGTCCGTCAGCCTAGGAGTGTGGTCTGTCGCGGCGTGGAGCCGGTGGCTGCGGACATGGTTCAGATCACGATCGGTCGTCCGAGCGCCTTGATCGTCGTGCGCGGCATGCCGCACCGCAGCCCAGCCCCGCGAGCACGAGCGACCATCCCATGGGCTCGGGCACGGCGACAGAAGCGGCTTGGTCGATGACCAAAGAACCAGCGACCGCGGGGCTCACCGCGGCAGTGACGGTCGTGGCCGCCGCAAACATCCCGGGCGAGAGCGTCGAGCCACGGCCGAATACGACCGAGCCCACGACGGTCCCGGATCCGCCGAGCGTCTGGCCGTTTGCGACCGTGTAGCCGCCCGGGATGGCCGACAGGTCCAAGGTGGCGTTGGCGGTGATCTCGATCAGCGACGAGTTGCCGAGGCCGGCCATCCCGCCGCTCTGCAGGATGCCGTCCGCAATCGAGAGGGGGCCCGTGAAGGAGTTCGTGCCACTCAGAATCGCCGTGCCGCCGCCGATTTTCGTGACCGCGGCGGAGCCCGTGATCGCGGCGAACCCAAGCTCCGCCTGGGTCTTCGAACCGGTGGGCACGTCGAGCACGACGTTGCCTGGCGAGACGACCGAGCCACGCACGGTCAACGACAGCGGCTGCGAGGTCGCTCCGGGCAAATCCTCGTCCGAGAGGCTGAGCGAATAGGTTCCCGAAAAAGACCCGCTCGTGGTGGTCAGCATCGACAGGCCATAGGTCCGCGACGAGCCCGACGAGAGATTCGTGAAGGCCGAGAGCGTGGTCGAGAAAATGCCCCCCGGAACACTCGCCAGCACATGGTCCAAATCAAGCTTTGCCGTCCATGCTGCTCCGAGCGATCCGGCGCGGTTGAAGATGCTGAATGTGCGATCGGCCGGCCCCGTGCCCTGCGTGAGCGTTCCGAAGTCGATATCGAGCGACACGAGGGTCGTGGCCGAGGCGAAGGAGGCGGTGGCATGATCCAACACGCCCATCGTCACGGCCTGCGAGAAGGTGGGCGTGGCCGCCTGAGGGCTCGTCGCCGCGACGGAGACCGCGCCCGTCAGCAGCCCGACCGAGGCTGTGGACATGGGAATCGAATGGGTGTTGCCAGCACAGAGGGCGAAATCGGATCCGGTGCCGCTGCCGACCAACATACCCGAGCCCACGTAGCCTTAA
>JBPCTA010000346.1:0-3013 GCA_051006595.1 Pirellulales bacterium | reverse complement strand
TTGTCGCCGCCGTTCACGAACCAGATGCTGCCGGTCTCCCAGCCGGCCACCAGCAGCGGCTCCGCTCGGGCACCGGCGGCCACATCGTCGTGCAGCCAGACCGCGCCGCTGGCATGGGGCGGCCCGAGTTGATCGGGCAGGGACGGATCGGTGAACCAGAGGTTGGAGTTGGATCGGACGGGTCCGGCAATGGCCCCTTTCACGCCGCGCTTGTTTTTGAAGTCGGCAGCGGCGGCATCGTCGCAGCCAAAGACGAGCGAGTCGTTCCAGCGGCAGAAATCGCCGATGACCTTGAGGTAGGCCGACCGTGGCCGGATGCCATGGGGGTTCGAGGAGGAGACGGTGACGGGGAACCGCCAGAAGCAGCCGTGCATGGTCATCAGAAGGTCGATGTCTCCCACGTCCCGGATCCGTGGCCATTCCGTGTTCCAGCCGTGCGCACCGTCGTAGGCGTGGCTGACCTTGGGCAGGCGAAACGCATGCCATACCCCGTCATCCAGCACCATCAGAATCAGCGAGCGATGATCCCAGCCGATGCTCCAGATCGGATCGCGGTCGGGGCGAGAGTTGCCGTGAATCCCGCCGGGGCCGGTCACTTCCGTGAACTGGTTGCGGCGCACGAGTGACCAATCCTCCCCCGGACGCCGCCATTCGGCCAGCGCCCCGCTGGGCGTGGACGGATCGCCGAGTACTGCCTGGGCCGCTGCGGCCCGGTCACCGTTGTTGGCGTACACCACTCGCCCTTGGCCTGAATAACAGCCCTTGCCGTGATAGCCAGGCAACTTGGACTTGAGGGCGTTCGATGAGAACGTTCCCTCAGGTGGTTGATTCCCATCGCGGATCAGCGTGCGAACGGTGAGATCGTGGACATCGAGTTCGTAGAGTCCTTCCTCCATGGTGGCGACATAGACCTTGTCCGCAGGATTCGCGAGGTGCCGCGCGAACCCCGTATGCCGACCCGGCATCCGGTCATAGGGCACTGTGCGGACCTTTCCGGCGGCATCGATCAGGTGGGGACCGAGCAGCAGCTGCTGCGATTCCGGATGGATCATCCGCGCGGCAGGCGTGCCACCGATGCTTTCGGGACGACTGACGATCCGCAGATTCGGGGTGATCTCGGAGAGCTTGTCGGAAGAGCCCCGTGGCAGATGGGGCCCGTAGGTGATCACCCACAGCCGACCGGCCCAAGGAACGACTCCACCGATGCCGCACTCACCCTCGGCATTGCTCATCACGAGGTGGGGATGAATGCCGGAAATGCCCTCCAGATGAGGAGGATCCCACGCCGTCTCGTCGGCCGGCGCCAGGACTGGAGTGATCGTGATCAGCAGCGCGAGGCCATATCGAGCCGAACGCAAGGAGGGGTCCTTCTGCCGTTCGCCTGGGGTGTCACATCGGCCGCTCGCCGCGTCAGGGCACGGCCCGATGTGCCGCAGCCGGATCCCCACGATCATCGATGCGACGGCCGCCACGATCGCGATGGCCGACGGCTCGGGCACGGCGACAACAGGAGGGACGGCGACCATCGCACGATAGGAGCCGGTGTTGAAAAGTCCCGTACCAATAAACTCCGCGACGTCGAGGATGTCGAGCACTCCGTCATACCCGAAATCCCCCTGGCTCCAGTTGGCAGGTTGACCAGAGCCAAACCGGCCTTCGGCCACGATGTTCGCCGCGTCGAGAATGTCGACCGCGCCATCAAGATTCGCGTCACCTGGCGCGGCATAGGCGATCCGAATGGCTCCGCCCCCCTCCTCGAGCCAGCCGACCGCCCGCGGCCGTGCGGCGGCCACGTCGGCAGCCACTGCCGACGAAGTGATGCCGTCCTGCGACTGCCAGTCGCCGTCGCCACGCCCCTTGACCAGGGCTGCCACGACGCTGTCCGGCGTGAGTCCGGTCAGAACGGTCAACGAGCCGGTGCCCACGTCGATCCGTTCGCGACCCGAGAGCACGATGCCCCCCACCGCGCTACTCGGGGTTGCCAGGATGAGCGATTTCGACGCTGCCGTTCCACTGAACAGGAACTCCACGCTGGCATTGACGGCTGCGGGTGAATCGATTCGCACCTCGCCTTCTTCGATCATCACGCTGCCGGCGAAGCCACGATTATCGCCGGCTAGCCTCAGTTGCCCGCCGCCGGTGAGCCTGATGCCGCTCGCCGCACCGCCGGTGATGCCTCCCGCGAGCGCGACCCACTCCGTCGGAGCCGTGCCCGACCTGACGGTGAGCATGCTGCTTCCGAGCGCGAGACGATCCGCCGCCACCGTCAGTGAGTTACCGTTACCGATTCGGTTTTCAAGCGTGCTGTCGGCCGCCAGCGTGATTGCTCCCTGGAAGGTGTTGCCACCGTAGCGGTTTCGTAGCGTGCCGCTCTGAAGCACCACGCTGACATCTGTGTACGTCGATGTCGCCGTGCCGGTCCCATTCGCGCCGTTGAGGTGAAGCGTCTGCCCTGCCGCGATCGTCACGGGTGCCGTGATTCGCGCTGACTGCCGCAGGCCCGCGCCCGTGGTCGAGCCCGTCAACACCAGTCTCCCGAGCGACACCGTGCCATCGAACTGGATCGCGGCATTGACGGTCGAGGCGGACCGCACGGTCATCGTCGAGGCCGTGCCCGTCACGTTCCCGGCGATGGTGAGCGTGCTGGATCCGGCATGGTCGAAGCTGCCTCCGGCCGTGCCGAGCGTGACGGTGCGCGAACCCGCCAGGGTGAAACTGCTCGTGGTCTCGAGCGTGCCGCCGTCGAGCGTGAGCCGGCCGCTCGTGGCGCCGAGGCGGCTGTCGCCCGCGACCGAGAGCGCACCCCCCTTGATCGTGGTTCCGCCCGAGTAGGTGTTGGTGCCGGTGAGCGTGAGGGTGCCCGAGCCGGTCTTGATGAGGCCGCCGCCGGGCGACCCCGCATCGGCGAGCAGGGGCTGGGCGACGGTGATGGTCTTGCCGTTCGTGTCGATCGTGGCCCCGCCCGCACGACTCGATGCCGACGTGAGCCCCTCCCGAAACGTTGCCGACGACG
>JBPCTA010000345.1:0-17260 GCA_051006595.1 Pirellulales bacterium | reverse complement strand
ACCCCACGCCTCACGGCGTTGGGCTTGTACGGCGCGGCACTGCCCGTAGAAGCCGACCGGCCGTAAGGCCGCGGGCCGTTTGTATTCGCGGCGAACCTGGTCGCTTCAGTCCTTGGTGGCCAGCAACGCTCTCAACGCCGCCAGTGTGCGGGTGTTGGCGACGTCGTCCTTCGTGAGGCCGGCGCGGCGGGCCTGCAGAATGCCGCACCGCATCACGTCGAGACCGCGAGTCGAATGGGCGTCGGTCGAGATCACCAGCTTCACCCCGGCGCGCTTGGCGGCGGCCGCGTGCTTGTCGTCGAGATCGAGTCGCCAGGGATTGGCGTTGATCTCGAGGAAGGTGCCAGTGCGGGCTGCGGCCTCGATGACCGCTTCCATGTCGACGTCGTACGGAGGCCGGCGGTTGATGAGGCGGCCCGTCGGATGGCCGATCACGCGAACGAACGGGTTCTCGATCGCCTCGATGATCCGGGCTGTGATCCGGTCGCGAGGCTGATTCTGGCCGTAGTGGAGACTGGCGACGACCCAGTCGGCCTGGGAGAGCACGTCGTCGGGAAGATCGAGGCCCCCCTTCTCGAGCATGTCGACCTCAATGCCCTTGAGCACCACAATCGGCGGTGGCCCCTCTTCGGCGAGCGACTCATTGAGTCGATCGATCTCCGCCCACTGCTTCAAGAGCCGCTTCGCGTCGAGGCCGCGAGCCATCGTTACCCGCTGGCCGTGGTCGGTGATGGCGATATACGAGAGGCCACGCGCCATGGCCGCGCGGACCATCTCGGCGAGCGTGTCCTCTCCGTCGGTGGCGGTCGTGTGCATGTGGAGATCACCACGCATGTCGGCGAGCTCGATGAGCACGGGCAGTTCGCCCCGCTCGGCGAGGGCGATTTCATCGCCTCCCTCGCGGAGTTCCGGCGGAATCCACGGCAGTCCGACGGCTTCATAGACCTCCGCCTCGGTGCGTCCCGCCACACTGCGGCCTTTGGCCGGCCGGGCATCGTCGCTGGCCGACGGCTCCAGCCGGAATACGCCGTATTCGTTGATCGTCAGGCTCCGGTCGCGGGCCCGCGACCGGAGCCGCACGTTGTGTTCCTTCGAGCCGGTGAAATACTGCAGCGCTGCCCCGAACGAGCCGCTGTCGACGACACGCAGGTCGATCTGCACGCCCCGCGGGCCGCGGAGGCTCGTCTTCGTGTCGCCGCGTTGCAGCACCCCCGCTGCCCCGGGCCACTGCTCGAGGTGATCCATCACCGCGCCTGGGTCGTCGCTGTCCACAACCAGATCGAGATCGCCCACCGTCTCCTTGCCCCGGCGCCAACTGCCGGCCCCTTCGACCTGCCGGCTCTCCGGGCACTGCCGCATCCAGTCGATCAACTGCCTGGCGATGTCGTCCGCCTCGTTCCACAGGAGCCGGGAGTGCGCGGGGTCCTTGGCGAAGCCGATGTTCTCCAGGATGGCGGCCTGGGTCTTGGCCCCGAAGCCCTTGATGTCCTCGACCCGCCCTTCGCGGCACGCCTTCTCGAGGGCATCGAGCGAGTCGATAGCCAGTTCCTCGACGAGCGTCTTCACCTTCTTCGGGCCGAGACCGGGAACTCGCATCAGCTCGAAGACGACCGCAGGCACCTGCTTCTGCAGTTCGTCGAGGAGTTGGAGTTTGCCCGAGTCGAGGAGGGTCTCGATCTTGCCGGCGAGATCCGCACCGATCCCTTCGAGATCGGTGAGCCCCCGATCGGGAGCCCGTCGCACGGTGGCGAGCGACTCCACCATCGTGCCGATCGTGCGGGCAGCGTTCCGATAGGCCCGGACGCGAAAGACGTAGCTCCCCTGGTATTCGAGGAGATCCGCGACGGTGTCGAAGGCGGCGGCAATCTCAGCGTTCGTCACGGAATCCTCGCCACACGCTTCTGTGTAGCAGATTCCGTCTACTGCTGCAGGCGGGCCGGGAGCGCGGCGGTCGGATAGCCCGGCCGACGGCCCGTGGCCGAGGGATTCACCATCGCCGGCTGCCATGAGGTCGTATGGCTCGTGGGCTCCAACAGCCGTGGGAAGGCACCCGTCGAGGCCCGGGGGCCTTGGCCGGGGAGCACGGGCATGCCCTGTGTTGCGGGTGCTGAGGGCTGGAGGCCGTTGGTGCCGCTCGGCAACGGATAGCCGTTCGTGCTGCCTGGAACCAAGGCGGGAGCCGCAATCTGGCCGGCGGAGGTCGTGCCGGGGACTGGTGACATGCTGCCCGTCGTGCCACCGGTGCGGGGCATTTCGGGGATGGGCTTCAGCGACGGCGCCGGAGCTGCGGCAGGTGCTTGAGCCGCGGACGGGACGGCCGACGGGGCCGGCACGAACGTCGGCGGCTGTGTCGGCTGTGGCTGCACCGTGGTGGGCGGGGAAACCGGGAGATAGGCGGCTCCGCCCTGGGGCGTGATCGGCTGCTGGTAGGTCTGCGGGGGCAGCGCGGGAGCCGCACCACCGGGCACGAGTTGCTGAGGGATATCGGCGCCGGCAGCTCCCCAGGCCTGGGGTGTCGTCTGCACGGGAGCCGTGAAGGGACTGGCGGCCGGGGCGGCGGCAGGCATGGCGGCGGGGGCCGCGAAGGCCGGCTGGCCGGCGGGATATCCGCCAGCGGCATAGCCCGGCTGCATCTGCACATACTTGGTCGTGGTGACGGCACGATACTGGGTCACCGGGACGTTGACGGCCTGCTGCACGTACTGCGTGACGGGCTGCATGCACTCGCGGGGGCAGCCGGTGCAGGGATCGATTTCGCAGGAAGGCTTGTAGGTCGTCACCGGCACGTTTTGATACTGCGTGCGGTAGGTCGTCTCGGGCACATAACTGGTCTGTTGCACCGGCACCATGACAGGCGGCGGAGGGGCGGGCACGGCCGCGGCGACGGGAGCCATGACGGGAGCCATGACGGGCGCAGCGACGGGAGCGACGGCATACACCGGCGGCTTGTTGAAGCAGGCGCCGCAGCCGGCGAACAGGCTCTCCAAGCAGCACTGGGCATCAGCCGGAAGTCCGCTTCCCACGTGGAAGCCGACGGCCAGCAGCATGATCCCTGTCGTACGACGCATGTTCATCTCAGGTTTCTCCGCATGCCGGGACCACGGGACATCACCCACGGTTCTTCCGACAACAACGAAGCCTAGGTTCCGTGGCGGAGCACCTTGCGAAAAAAAGTCCGTTCGATTCATGAATTTCCGAAAGCGGTCCGTCACGAACTTCAAGTACAGCATCGTCGGCATAATCGGACTCAAAACCGGCCGCGAGTCCGGCTCATACTCCGGCGGATCCCGGCCCCTGGGCTCCCGGCGTGAGTCGCCGGTGAATCAACGAACGCGACGTTCGAAGCGGTCGTAGAGGTCGTAGAGTGCTTCGCGGACATTGCCTTCGTGCCGATGAAACGCCTCGTCGATGTCCGTTTTGGCAATGCAACCGCCGTGAGCCGGGAGGCGATCGACGATGGCGGCGAGCAGTCGCGGACTGGTTTCGCACCGGGCCAGCACCGGCATGCGAGCCGGTCCGTGGGTGGTGGCCACGATGGTGGCGCGGCGGCAGGTCGCGGCCACTCGCAGCAGGCCGGCGAGTCCAGGCGAAAGCAACTCCCAGCCGTCGATGCCCACGACCGTTTCCGGCCGGGCCCGCCCGATCAGGAACAAGGCCCGCCACCCCCAGTCCTGCGAGCCGATGCGGAAAAAGCCTGTCGGCCGGCCGGCCGCGACCGCCGCCGCGAGCACCGCGTGGAGAAGGTTCGTCTTGCCATGGCCGTGCGGGCCCTCGATGGCCAACCCGCCCGCATGGAGGCCGGCGAGGAGTCGCCCCACATCGACCGGCACCCCCTCTTGGTCGAGTGGGGGAAGCATGCCGGGACGGGTGAACCGGGTCGAGAACGGATTCGACGGCAGTCGGTTCGTCGTCGCGGCGGAAGTCATGTCGCCGGTCATGGTGTCGCCGCCGGCATGCGAGCCGGGGGAATTCGTCCCATCGTGAACTCATGCTCCGAGACAAAGTCGCGGCCACCGCCGAAGAAGAACCTCACTCGAACGCACCAGCGGATCTTCACAATCACTCCCTCGTAGGAGAGCGGGCTCAGTGGCAGTCGTGTGACGAACCCCTCCACCAACGCCTCGGGTGGAAGCCGATCCCGGTCAACGATCCGCTCGAAGAAGTGGACACCGAGATCCTCTTCCCCCTTCCCCTCCGTATACCAAAGGACCGTACGTTCGACGGCCCGCACGGTCTCGTCCCCGAGGCCACCCACTTGGTAGTGGACATCGAGCACGTCGAGCGGACTGTAGCGGCGGTCGCCACGACAGAACTGTACGGACACGCGGGGTGACGATGGGAAGGTCTCGGCCACGAAACTCATGGCGTGGCCTCCGCGGGGAAGACGACGAGCGGAAACGAGCGGACGAAGGGCGGCCAGCGAACAGGGGTGCCCCTGACGACGAGGCTCCATCGCACCGCGTTGTGTTCGGATGTGAACGAGTGCATCGCCAGGTCAGGGATCGTCACCGTGGCCCGTGCCTCGAACCGAGTGCCCGGGGCGAGGTTCAGGTCCTGCCACGACTGGATCGGTTTTCGCCAGATGATGAGCTTCTCGATCCGGGTGTCGGTGCCCTGGCGAAACGTTGCCTGTTCCTCGAGTTCCAAATCCATGGCCAGCGATTCGAGGCTTCCCGAGCCGCCGTGGGCGAGAAGCAGTTCGTACGACTCCCCGGGACGCAGCGGCTGGGCGGCGATTTCGACCTGGGTGGTGCCGATGGCCGTCGCGAGCACGAGCCTGCGGACAAAGATCACGATGCCGGCGATTCCCACGATGGCAAACGGCACGAGCAGCGCAAGGAGCAGCCAGTCGGTCCGTCCTCCCAGCAGGTCGAGACCGGCACCGATCGCCAGCACGGTCAGTACCGAGTTCCAGAGGAGGGCAAACAGTCCGAACCCGAGCAGGGTCCAGCTCTCGGGGCTCTCGATCGGGAGGCGATAAGCGAGGAACGTGCCGGGAGAGTTCACGAGGTTGTCGCACGTCGGCACCCCCGGGTGATCAGCGGCCTGGGGCGGCCCGTTCGCCAACGGGTCGAGCATGTCGGTGAACCGCGAGAGCATCGCGCTTCGCTCCTCGGAGCGGCCCCAGCGGCGAATCACCCGCATCAGCCCGGAGCCGCCGAAGGCGAGCAGCGCGCCTGGGAGGAGCAGGGACAGGAGCCACATCCACCAGTTGTAGCCGCGCTCGAGCACGACCGTGGTGGCGTTCTCCGGGTCGTACCAGCCGGGGACGTTGTCGCCGAGCCGCCATGCAGCCAGTCGGCCGACCGCTTCATCGCGGTCGCTCGTCAGCGTCGTTCGAGAGGGCTCGCTCCAGGCTTCAGTCGCTTGGCCATTCACCTCATAGCGAACACGCAGGCAGGGCTGCCACGTCGAGGCGGTGCCTCCTGCAGGCTCGGGGAACGTCCTCCGCACCAGCCCTTTGCCGAGGATTGTGCAGGTGGTGGGGGAGAAGTGATGGTTGATCCGCCATTCCGGAACGGCCAAGCCAGAGAGCAGCACACCCCCGAAGACGAGGCCTGCTACCAGCAGCACAGCATGGAA
Source organism: Pirellulales bacterium (assembly GCA_051006595.1). Taxonomy (GTDB): domain Bacteria; phylum Planctomycetota; class Planctomycetia; order Pirellulales; family UBA1268; genus QWPN01. Next base: position 11,677 of record JBPCTA010000345.1, on the reverse strand, counting down.
GACACCGTCGCCGAGCGAGGCCCAGACCTGGGAGCCAGTCCGCCGATCGCCCCTTTTCTTGCCGAAGAATCGCGGCAGCCTCACCATCGACCTCCTCGCCGCCTGACCCGTCGGTTCTGCCGGCGCAGCCGCCGGCAGACGCGGTCCCTCCGCGGAACCCCGTCAGTATGACGTCTGGCCGGGCCGAAATCACCGAGGGCCGATGTGCAGCGGACTACGACGAGTGGCCGATCGGCTCAGGCTGGCGGTCGGCGGCCTCGCTGGAGCTCTGTTGGGTCCGGAAGAAGCCGATCTTCTCCAGGGACTTGTAGACCTCCTCCAGCGTTTTTTCGCCGAAGTTGGAAATGGAGAGCAGATCGGACCGCGTGCAGTTGAGCAGGTCGTGAACCGTGAAGATTCCCCGCTCCTCAAGGCAGTTGGTCGTGCGAACAGAAAGCCCGATTTCGGCCGTGCTCATCTCGAGCTTCTCGGCCATTTCGTCGGACTGCATGAGATCCTTGTACGGAACTCGTGGCATGGGGTCCCTCCCGTGCGAATCGAGATTCAGAGAGGCCGTGGGGCACAAGCACCCGAAAGCGGCAGGACGGGACTATACTCCAACGGGCTCGAAAACGACTACATCTTCTTCGAACGGGGCGACCCGCGGTCGCGGCCCACCCAGCCCGGTTTCCGCCTCCAGGGCTTCTAAACCCTTGTCTGCGACGATGTTTCCCTCGCTCAATGAATCCCAGCGGCGGGCCGCGGCCCATGTCGAGGGGCCGCTCTTGGTGCTAGCAGGGCCTGGCAGCGGCAAGACCCGGGTCGTCACCCAGCGACTCGCCCACCTCATCTCGGAAGGCGTGCCGGCCGAGCGAATCGTGGCCCTGACGTTCACCAACAAGGCCGCCGACGAAATGCGGCGACGGGTCACCGCGCTCGTCGGGCCGCAACCGGTTGAGATGGGAACGTTTCATCGGTTCGCCGCCCGACTGCTCCGCAGATATGCCCGGCAGGTCGGACTGACGAGCGACTACTCGATCCTCGATCCCGACGACACCTCGGCCGTTCTCAAGAGAGCAGTGAAATCGCTGGGCTTGGCGGCGACGCACACCCCGGTGGACCGGATCGCAGGGGTGATCTCGCGGGCCAAAAACGACCTGCTGACACCGGCGACCTTCGAGCCGCGGTGGGGTCGGCCCGTGGATGATCTCGCCCTGCGGGTCTGGCCCGTCTACCAGCAGATGCTGCTCCGGGCCAACTCGGTCGATTTCGACGATCTGCTCGTCCACGTGGCGACCCTGCTGGCCGAGGATCCGGAACTCCGTCGCGAGCTCGACGCCCGGCATCGCTTCGTGCTCGTGGACGAGTATCAAGACACGAATGCCGTGCAGTATTGCATCCTGCGGGGGCTTTCGATCGACCATCCGAATCTTGCCGTGACGGGTGATCCGGATCAGGCGATCTACGGCTGGCGGGGCGCGAGCATCCGCAACATCCTCGAGTTCGAGCGCGACTATCCCACGGCGACGGTCGTCACGCTCGAGGATAACTATCGCAGCACGTCGAACATCCTCGGCACCGCCGACCGCCTCATCGCCCATAACTCACGCCGCAAGCCGAAGCGGCTCGTGACCGCGGCGGCTCCCGGCGCACCGGTGCGGATCGTGCTCGACGGCTCGGGGCTCGAGGAGGCCGAGCGCATCGCCTCCGAGATCGCGAGGGAAGTCGCCGCTGGACGGCGTTCGCCGCGCGACTATGCGATTCTGTTTCGGGCCAATGCGCTCTCGCGATCGTTCGAGCTGGCCATCCGGAGCCGGGGCATCGCCTACCAACTCGTCCGCGGGCTCGAGTTTTTCAAGCGGCGGGAGATTCGGGACGTGGTCGCATGGCTCAGGCTGCTGCGTAATCCACGCGATGACGAGGCGCTGCTCCGGGTCGTCAACGTGCCGCCACGGGGCATCGGTCGGCAGTCGCTCGATCGACTGGCCGCGTGGGCCGAGGACCATGCTGCCAGCCGGCTCGAGGCCGCCACGCACGCGGCGAAGATTCCCGGCATGCCCAAACGGGCGGCGACGGCGCTGGCGACCTTCGCCCGCTTGCATGCTGATTTGGCCAGCACCGCGGGGCGGGAGCCCTCGGTGGCCGCCCTGCTCGAGACTGTCCTCGAGCGGACGGGCTATCGGGCGATGCTCGCCGACGAGCAGGAGGACGACGAAGAGGGGCAGGACCGCCTGGCCAACGTCGAAGAACTGGTCACTGCGGCCAGACAGTTCGACGATTCCTTTCAGGCCGATGCCGCGGGTGGCCTGGGGCCCGACGATGCCCTCGGTGGATTCCTGGAGACGACCGCGCTCGTGGCCGACACCGATGTCTGGGATGCTGCGGCCGAGCGGGTGGCCCTGATGACGTTTCACGCCGCCAAGGGCCTCGAGTTTCCAGTGGTCTACCTCGTGGCGATGGAGGATGGCATCCTGCCGCACGAGCGGAGCCTCGGCGCCCCCGAGCAGCTCGAGGAGGAGCGCCGGCTCGTGTTCGTCGGCATCACCAGAGGCCGTGAGGAGGTGCATGCCAGCTGCGCGCGGATGAGGGACTATCGCGGCACGCGGCGAATCTCGGCGCCCAGCGTGTTCCTCGCGGAAATGCAGGGCTCGGAGACCGAGGTGGTGGGCACCGAGTCGCCGCGCGGCCACGCCGGCTTCGATCCCTTCGGCGACGCGGCCCGTTGGGCCGCCGACGAGTTTGGCGACATGTCCCAGGAGGAGCCGGTCGAACAGCGGTCCGGTCGAGCGAGCCTCGTCCGACACGATGGGCTGACGATCGAGATGGAGGATTCACAAGACGACACGCCCCCGCCCGTGGTGGCCAAGCCCCGCCGTCGCGGTTTCGACGCTGCCATCGAACGGGCCACGGATCTCGCGGTTCGCCTGGCAGGCGATTCGCGACCGCGGCGGACCTACGAAAAGGGGCAGCGCGTGCGGCATGCCGAGTATGGCGAGGGCCTGCTCGCCGGCATCAGCGGCACCGGCCCGCGATCGGTTGGCACCGTCATCTTCGACGGCCCGGCCGGCACCAGGAAGTTCATCCTCGGCCACGGGGCACTCGAGCCGATCGAGGAGTGATTCGCGGCGCAGGGATGAATCGCCGGAGTGGAGGCGATCTCAACGGCCGTGGGTTCGCCACCAGTCGACAGTGGCCTTGAGCCCCGCATCAAAGCCCTGCCGCGGCTCCCAGCCCAACAGCTGTCGGGCCCGCGAAATATCGAGGCCTCGGCGGGGCTGGCCATCGGGTTTCGAACTGTCCCAGACGATGCGGCCGTGGTAGTCGCAGGCGGCGGCGATCTTGGTGACCAGGTCGCGGATCGGGATTTCAATGCCGCCGCCCAGGTTGATCGGCACGGGCTCATCCATGACCTCGGCAGCCCGCACGATGCCCTCGGCGGCATCGTCCACGTAGAGAAACTCCCGGGTCGCCGACCCCGTGCCCCAGCAGACCACCTCATCCGCCGAGGCGGCCCGCGCCTCCTCGCACTTGCGGATCAGGGCGGGAATCACGTGGCTCGAGGCCGGGTCGAAGTTGTCGCCGGGGCCATAGAGATTCACCGGCACGGCAACCGCGCTCTCGAGCCCATATTCGCGGCGATAGCCGTCGAGCATCACGAAGATCGCCTTCTTGGCGACTCCGTAGGGAGCGTTGGTCTCCTCTGGATAGCCGTTCCAGAGGTCATCCTCGCGGAAGGGCACGGGGCAGTGCTTTGGATAGGCGCAGACGGTGCCCGTGTGGACGAACTTTCGGAGTTTGTGACGGCGGGCGTGCTCCACCAGATGCAGCCCCATCGCCATGTTGGCAAAGAAGAAGCGGCCGGGGTGCTCCATGTTGGCCCCGATGCCCCCGACTTCGGCGGCCAGGTGAATGACCACATCGGGACGGGCGGTGTCGTAGAGACGCGCCACATCGGATTCGACCGTGAGATCGAACTCCCGTCGCCGCGGCACGACAATCTGGCTCTCGGCCACGCCCCGCTCGCGGAGCACGCGGATCACGCCGCGGCCCAGAAACCCGGCACCGCCGGTGACCACGATCCGTTGCTTGGAAAGATCCATCATGAAAGCGGCCCGTCAGGGTGCAGACGGGTATGTATCGGGAGCAGGATAGGCGGGCTCGGTGCCGGGCCTCAACGGTTGGGCAGGCCCGCGTCGTGGCCCGCGGCGAGGAGCACCTGCTCCTTGTGTGCGAGCTCGAGGTCGGCATCCACCATGAGTTCGATCAGACCATCGAACGACACGCGTGGCTGCCAGCCAAGCGCCCGCCGCGCCTTCTGCGACGTACCGAGCAGGAGATCGACTTCGGCAGGGCGGAAATACCTCGAGTCAACCTCCACGAAGTCGCGGTAGTCGAGATCCAGGCGTCCGAACACCTTTTCGCAGAACTCGCGAACCGAATGGGTCTCGTCGGTCGAAATGACGTAGTCATCGGGCTCGTCCTGCTGGAGCATCATCCACATGGCTTCGACGTAGTCGCCGGCAAAGCCCCAGTCGCGCTTGGCATCGAGATTGCCGAGGTAGAGCTTCTTCTGCAGGCCGAGCTTGATCCGGGTCGCCGCCCGTGTGATCTTTCGGGTCACGAACGTCTCGCCGCGCCGTGGGCTCTCGTGATTGAAGAGGATGCCGCAGGAGCCGTGCAGGCCGTAGCTTTCGCGATAGTTGATCGTGATCCAGTGGGCGTAGAGCTTGGCGACGCCGTAGGGGCTGCGGGGATAGAAGGGGGTCGTTTCCGACTGGGGCGTCTCGACCACCTTTCCGTACATCTCCGAACTGGACGCTTGATAAAACCGGATCTGGTAGCCGACGGCGTCCTGAAAATCACGGATCGCCTCGAGCAGTCGGAGCGTGCCAACCGCCGTCACATCGGCGGTGTAGGTCGGATGGTCGAAGCTCACCCGCACATGGCTCTGGGCCGCGAGGTTGTAGACCTCGGTGGGCCGAATCTCCCGAATCAGTCGAGCGAGGCCGTTGCCATCGGCCATGTCGCCGTGATGCAGCACGAGCGGCCGCTCCACTTCGTGGATGTCGCGATACAGGTGCTCGATCCGCTGCGTGCCAAAGGTGCTCGATCGCCGGATGAGGCCATGCACCTCGTAGCCACGGTCCAGTAGAAACTCGGAAAGGTAGGAGCCATCCTGACCGGTAATGCCCGTCACCAGCGCCCGCTTTGACTTCATCGACACGCTCACGTCTCCTTCTCTGGCCTCGGTCTCTTCTGCTCTCTGTCCAACGCTGTCCCTCGACTATCCACTCGCGCCGGCCGCGTCAGCGGGCCGAAGCCGCCGTCTCCTGGGGCGTGGCCGATTCCGCGCCGGCGGGTGGCTGGTCACCGGGGCTGGCTGAGTCGCTGATGGCCGCGGCATCCAAGGCGGGCAACAGGTTTGCCAGAAAGTCCTCGCACTCCACCATCGCCTGGGCGGCCGACAGCCGGGTCTCATCGACGATCGCGTAGAGTTTATAGACGGCCGGCTCCCCGACCAACGCGATGCGGGCAATCTGCGGTGCGATCCACGTGCGGCCCGTGGCCACGTTTTCCTTGACGATGTCTGCCTCGTCGCGGATGCCGTACGTCCAGAAGATCCGGAGCGTCTGGCCGGTTTTTCGGAACGTGCCGGTGAAGGCCTCGGCCTCCCGGCCATCCGAGAGCGGCACCTTTTGGCGATGCTCGGCCTCGCCGATCTCGAAGCCCGCGCCAGGATAGCAGCGGTCGGGGGTGTGGCCCGAGGCATCGTGAGGGCGGGCGCAGACGATGAAGGCGGATACGCGGGCCTTCGTCCGCGAGTTGCGGTAGAGACGCGAAACATGCCCGACCGCGCCGGCCCTCTCGAGCTCCTTGGGATCTCCCTCCAGCACCCGCTCCATCTCCCAGGCTCCGAACTTCTTGGGAAACGTGGACTCGAGCACCTTCGCGGCCGCATCGAGGTCTTTGCTGACGGTCTTATCCTTCCAACGCTCCGTCCAGATGCCCTGCACAAAAGTCACGCCGGCCACGAGCGCGGCGGCACCGGCGAGGGTCAACAGACCCGATACCGAACTCTTCATGGCCGACTCTCCCCGTTAGCCGCGATCATTTCATCGAACCTGATTGGCTTTCGTCGCACCATCCCGCGCGACACCCGGGCCCCGGCTTGCGACCACGACAAGTGAGTGCTGACGGTACGACTGCGTCGGCCCGGACACCCCTGGACGTCAGGATCAGGCAGGCGCTGGCGAGGCATAGAGCCGGCGTGGCGCCGAATCCGAGACCCCATTGACCACCGTGCCCAGCACGCGGATGCCGACCGATCGGAGACGGTCAACGGCGCTGGTCACCTGCGGCACCCGGCTCACGTCCCGCATCGTGACGACGATCGCGATGTCGCTCAACTGCCCGAGCAGGAGCACGTCTGCAAAGGCGAGTACCGGCCCCGCGTCGATGATCACGTGATCGAAGGAATCGCGGAACTGCTTGACGACCGCCGCTGTTTCGGGACGCGAAAGCGCCGTGATCGCGGCGTAGTCGCAGCCGCCGCCAGTGACGGTGAACAGGCCGTCGATCGCCGTCGGCTGCACGGCCTCGTCGCTGCCGATCTCGCCCCGCAGCAGTTCGGGAAGCCCGGCGCGGAGATCCAGGCCGAGCGCGAGGTGCACATTGGGATGCCGGAGATCGCCGTCGAGCAGGAGGGTCCGCTTGCCGGATCGGGCCAAGCTGGCGGCGAGTTGTGCGGCGAAGGTCGTCTTCCCTTCGTGCTCGATGGCACTGGTGACGAGGATCACCTTCGGCGCTTCGCGGCCGGTCTGGCTCACCACGGCGCGAATGCCATCGACGCACTCCGCCACATGACCGTCGTTGGGCCGCTTCTGCGACCGCGAGATTCGGGGCACGGTGCCGATCACTCGCAGCCCCACGCGCTGAGACACTTCCTCAGGAGTGCTCACGCGATCTCGGAGATACTCGAACAGCACGATCGAACCAGCACCGAGCACGAGCCCCGCGCCCGCGGCGAGCACCGTCAGCATCGTCCGAAACAGTTCATCGCTGCCCTCGGGCACACTGGCCTCTTCGATGAGCTCGACGCGGTTCGGCATGTTGACGTCGATTTCCGTCGCGTTGAGCTGCACGCCCATCTGGTCGGTCACCTTCATCATCTGCTCGATCTCTTGCTTGCGAGACATGAGATCGGCGTTGGCCGCTCCGAGAGCCTTCACTTCGGTGGCCACCCGGTCGAAGTCTTTGGATGTCTGCTCGAGTTGGCGGGCAAGGATCTCGCGGCGCATCCGCAACACCACGGGGCTCTCGGCCGCGGCTCCCGTGCGGCGGTTGGTCGAATCCATCGCGATTTGGGCGACGATCTGGGGCCGAAGCTCTTCCTTCCGCTCCTCGAGTCGTCGCGTCATCGCTTCCCGCATGGCGTCGAGTCGCTTGACAGCCGGATCGTTGCCGCCACGGGCACTTCGCTCGGCCTGGTAGGCCATCGACTCCTCGATGGCCGAAAGCCGGTCGCGGAGCTCGGAAAACTGCGGGTCACGCAGGAGCATCGCATCGACGGTCTCTTCCGGCACGGATTGCTCGAGAGAAATCTCGCCGCGGTCCTTGGCGTCCATGATCGCCAGTTCCGCGTCGATCAGCGTGAGATCGCGTTGCGACTGGTTGAGCTGCGCCCGGAGCGTGCCGAGATGGTCGAGGAGCAGGCTCCGCTGCGTGATGACTTCGGCGCTGTCGGTCGTGCCGAGCGACTTCGCGAGGTTGTGGTAGGTGTCGAGGTTGCTGCGAACCTCGGCCATGTTTTCCTTGTACTTCCGCTCAAGCGTGTCGCGACGATTGAGTCGCTCCGACTTTTCCTTGTTGACGACGTCGATGATGTAGGACTGCGTCACGGCATTGACGATCTGCGTGACTTCCTTGGCGTCCTCGCCTCGCATCCGGATCTGAACGACTTCCGACTCCATCGGAGCCGAAACCTGAATGTTTCGCATCAGGTAGCCGACGGGATCGTCCTCGGCGGTCAGCGTTGCCAGGTTGGCGATGCCCGGCCGTCGCAGGGCGGATGTCAGCACGAACGGGCTTTTGATGAGCTGCACCTGCGTCTTGCGATAGGCCTCATACTCGGCGTTGTCGCGGCCGCCACCTGCAAACATGCCCGACTTGTCGCGGACGCGGAGCCAGGCCACGGCCTCGTATCCTTTCGGCAGAAAGAGCCACGTCAGAGCGGCTGCGAGCGTGCCGAGCGTGAGGGCCAGTGCCGTGGCAGGCAGCCAGCGTCGGCGAAACGCGTGCCAGGCTCGTCGGTAGTCGATGCCACCGGCCAGCGGATCGGCGGCACCGCCATAGGGCGATGGCTGACCCTGCTGACCCAAGGGCGCAAGCACGGTGTCGCGGATGGGAGCCAGCATGCCGGCTCCAGCAGTCGCTGTGGCTGTGGGTGACGATCCGTCCATGGGTGCGCTCGCCTCGCTCATATCGCAAGAGTCTCGTCGTTTATGACCACCGGACTACCATCACAAACACCATCAAGGAAAACGGGTCGGCCCCGGTGTCCCCTCACGGTTTCTTAAGTTTACCCCATTTTTCCGTCGCCATCAGGCGGACGGACATCGCTTCGTTTCTCGCCGAGTTTCATGGGCTGAATGGCGGGGAAACCCGCATTACCGCGGTTTTGCGGCTGGGGTCTCGGCATCCCGGGCATCGGTGCCGGCTGGGCAAGCCTGGCCCCGCCGATCGATCCGCCAAGCATGGTCGGGGCGGTGTCTTCCGTGACCACGAGATAGGAGAGCACCTTCATCTCGAGCACGAGAAAGCCCACCGCCAGGAGCATCATGAGCAGGGCCGCCGGGAGGCTATCGTGAAAACCTTCCGCCAGCGATGAATTGAAGTTGTACATCACCCCCACCGTGGTGATCCGAAACGCATTGCAGACCAGAGCGATGGGGATCGCGCTGGCGGCAATCACCAGATTCTCCCACCATTCCAGTCCGCCCACGAGCATCAGCATGGCAGCCAGCCAGACGAAGATCGTGAGCATCTTGAGTCCGCTGCACGCATCCACCACGCCGAGCACCTGTCCATCTCCGAGGATGATCCGATTACCGTCTCGGTAGGCGTCGAGTCCGATCGTCTGCAGGGCGTAGGTGCTGAGGATCGTCGCGCAGGTCTGCAGAGGTCCGAGCAGGTAGCGAGTGGCTTCGTCCGGCATCGGATACATGAAGATCAAGCTGGCGATGGGAGCCCACGACCAGCGAAACATGCTCCAGCCGCCGGCCAGCAGAAACACGCCCATGAGCGCCGGCACGAACGTGTACATATCGAGGGTGACGATGCGGAACGACGCACACCACAGCCGGAGCACGAAACTCGCCACGAGCAGGCCGATGCCGGCGGCGCGGGCAGAGGGCGTCACCGTGCCAACTGGCTGCCTCCACCAGAAGAGAAGGATCGTCGTGAACACGGGCACGATCCAGCCGTGTTGGTATTGAGGGTTGTCCCAGCTCGAGCGGGCATTGAGCAGGCCGGGCCAATAGCTGTACATCAGCATGGCGGTCAGCGACGCGATCACGATCCACGGCATCCGCTGGTCGGGCACCTGCATGTCGGCGACAAACTCACGACCGCGGCGGACCGCACCGGCAACGAGCCCCTCATCGACGTCTGCCATTCGAGCAGGAGCCGACCCGCCCGTTTGGCCGGTGCCCGCCGTTGCCCCCAACGGAGCCGCTGTCGATGCGGTCGACGTGGGGCGGTTGAGAGGCGTGATGGAAGAAGGACCTGTCATGCAAACTCCGCGAGCAACCGGGAAGCGGTCTTCAGAAATATACACCTCCGTGAAACCGATTTCATGCGACCGGTTTGGCGAGGGCAAAAAGTCAACCGCTTCCCACGAGTCGGCAGACCACCATCCACGCGTCGTGGAGAGGCTTCCAAAACACGAACAGAAGGGTGGCAACCCAGACCAATGGGTCAAAATGCCCTGTTTTTTGCGGTGCTTCGCGAAGGCATGCCCGCGCACCGCAGCGGATCGTCGCCGTCACGACCGCCACCATCGTTACAGCCTGCCAGCCGACGGCCGCGCCGAGGATCATTAGCCTGCACCGATCCGCGGCGCCAGCAGTGATGCCACCCCAAATCATGCCCGCCAGAAGACCGGCGCACGATGCCACGACGGCAGCCAGAGAACCGCCCGCGTGAGGCCAGCACAGGCCGCAGAGCATGTCTGGTGGCCCGATGGTGGGGACCGCCGCCACGACGCCGACGATGGCAACTGCAACCGCAGCCCATCCTGGACACCACGGTGAATCGCACTTCCGGTCAAAAAGGCCCCACACCAGGATGGTGATCAGCGTCAGGGTGTGCAGTGCCCAGGACACGATGAGCCGCCACTCCCCATGCAGCAACAACCGATCGATATCCTGTCGGCCGCCTCCGAGCAACGGCAGCCAGCGGCCACCACCGACGATCTCCGCAGTGGCGATGATCGCGGCGATCGTGCCGCAGGTGGCCTCGATCAGCGGGTATCGAGATGAGATCGGAGCTTTGCAGTCGCGGCATCGGCCTTGGAGCAGAATCCAGCCGAGCACGGGGATGTTGTCGCGGGGCCGGATCGCCGACCCGCAGGAGGGGCATCGCGAACCACCAACGACCACCGACTCCCGGCGTGGCACGCGATACAGCACGACGTTGGCAAAACTCCCCAGCACCGCGCCCCAGGCGAATGCCAGCCCGATCACGGCCATCTCGGCGGCCGGAACGAACTCCAGCCAGGGGCAGCGATCAACGAGGAAATCGAGCATGGAGAGGCCGACCATGGGAGCGAAGCGACCGTTTCGTGTAGGGTACTCGTCTCGTCGGTCGGATTCATCCTCAGGTGCGAGACGCGCGCGACCGATGTCGTCGTCACACCGCAAATCTCTTTTCTATGGACACGGAAGTCGTTCCCGTCGGTCTGCCCCCCACCGCTGCCAAACGGCCGGCGGTGCCTCCGTGGCTGAGCCTCGTGCTGCGACTCACGGCGACTGCGGGCCTGCTGGCCTACGTGCTCAGAGGCATCAACTGGTTTGATCGCGAGGTCGATGGCCAGATCAAGGAGGGCATGTCGACAGTGCTGTCCAAGGTGGACTGGTCGTGGTGGGTGCTCGGGCTCGTGACCGGAATCTTGGTGCAGGTGGTGGCGGGGATTCGCTGGGCTGCCTTGGCGAAGCCGCTCGGGTTCGACTTTCCACGTCGGTTCTTCGTGTGGCGATTCTTCGAGGGCATGTTCTTCAGTCTCTGCCTCCCGTCCTCGATCGGTGGTGACGTGATCAAGGCCTACCGCATCGGCGACACCACGCCGCGACGACTGCTGGCAGGCTGCTCCGTGCTAGCCGACCGGCTCACGGGGCTCGCGGCACTCGGCGTGCTCGGAGGCGGCGCCCTCGCGGCGCGGGAGTATGGGCTCGGCCTGCCGGCCACGCTGGCGGTCGCCGGCGGATTTCTCGCGGCGGCTCTGGCGGTATTCATGCTCGCCGTCTCGTTCCTCGATCGCCTTGTCGCGATCATTCCGGCCCCGCACCCGGCACGCGAGTTCATCTCCCAACTGCTGCCCTATCAGCAACGGCCCAGCCTGATCGCCAAAGCCGTGGGCTGGTCGTTCATCGTGCAGATGGGGGGCGCGATCGCGGTGGCCTTCTCGGCCCGGGCGATCGGC
>JBPCTA010000344.1:0-2825 GCA_051006595.1 Pirellulales bacterium | reverse complement strand
ATCACGGTGACCGCCACGACCAGGCCACCGCACCCGGCCCACTGCAGCCAGCGATGCATCGCCTGGGGGTGAGGCCGCTGCTGGCGATCGGAGTCGGTCGGACGGGAGCTGGTTGTCATGATTGGATGCTTCCGCGAGAGAACAACGCCATCCGCCGTCAGCCCAGGACGACGAGGGGCGGGGAAGGTAGGGAAGACGGGCGTGTCGAGGCAACCCTGAATGGAGCGGTAGCCACGGCCTGTGCGTTGCAGCTCAGGGGCGCCCAGATTGCCGCTTTTGCCGCTCCGGTGCGGTGATCCGGTGTTTCGCCATTCCCGTGGTTTCGATTCAATCGGCTGGGCAAAACGTGACGATGGAAACGATCGAGCGGGCCGATTTCAAGGCCCACGATTGCTCGGTCCTCTATCCGACGTGGGAGCCATCACCGGTGTCGAAACTGAACTTTCTCTCCGCCCTGCTCCTGCGTTCGCCGCTGCTCTGGGGCGGCGCGATGGCGTTTGCCTTCTTCGGACTCATTCACGGCGGCATCGTCACCGACGCCAACGTGATCCGGTATCTCGCCGGCCACTGGGTGGAATACGTGGAAGTGGCGCTGTTTAGCGTGGGGCTCGCCGCGCTCGTGCTGCACGCCGGCAACCTCCTACATCAGCGGCGGGGAATCGACGGAGTGCATCTCGACCCGATTCCTGAAGGAGGCGCTGACCCCGCCGAGGCCGCGGCCCTTGCCGCCACGGTTCCTGACGGCGCCGGCTACCTGCCCAGGCGGCTGCGTGAGGCGCTCGACCTCGTCGTGCGGACCGGCTCCGCCGACGACCTGGAGAACCATCTCAAGTATCTCTCCGATCTCGACGCGGCCCGGGCTTCGCAGGGCTACGGGCTCGTGCGATTCGTGGTCTGGGCCATTCCGATCATGGGCTTCCTCGGCACGGTCATCGGCATCACGGTGGCGATCGCCTGCCTGTCACCGACGCAGTTGGAGAACATTTCGGGCGTGGTGGCGGGCCTCGGCACGGCGTTTGACACGACCGCGACCGCGCTGGCGCTCTCGATGGTGCTGATGTTTCTGCAGTTCGTGGTGGATCGCTTTGAGCAGCGTCTGCTCGCCCGGGTCGACGAGGTGACATGGACGGCCCTGGCGGGGCGGTTTCAGTCGCTTGGTAGCGGCGGAGATGCCCTCGCGGAGGCCCGTCTCGGCGAGACGCTCAGCCGTGGATCGGCCCGGCTGCTCGAGGCGCAGGAGCAGGCCTGGTCGGCGCTCGAGCGGACAGCGGCGGCTGGCGTCCGGCAGTTGCTCGACGAGAGCGGTGGCACGATCCGGCAGTCGCTCACGGCGGCGCTCGACGACAGCCTCTCGCGGTGGACGGAGTCGTTTGCCCGCACTCAGGATCAGCTCGCATCCCGCCGCGAAGAGCGGTGGACGGAGGCTGCCGAGTCGCTGGCGACCGCCGTTCGCAGCCTCGAATCGCGTCATGAGGCAATCGAGCGGCAGACCGGGGCGATCGCCGGAATCGTGGAAGCGACTCGCGACATCGCCTCGCTTGAGCGATCGCTCGATGCCAATCTCTCGACGTTGGCCGCGACCGGCCGGTTCGAGGAAACCCTCACCTCGCTGGCGGCGGCCGTGCAGCTCCTCGCTGTGCGGGCGTCCGATCAGCGGCGTGGTGATGCCGAGGTCATGCGTCGCAACGGAAAGGCCGCATGAGTCGCTCCCGCGCCCAGTCGGGGCTCACCATCTCCCTGTTTCCATTTCTGGCCGTCCTGTTGTGCACGATGGGGGCGCTGCTCGTCCTTCTCGTTCTCTTCAGCCGGTCGGCGCAGCGCAACGACACTGCGGCCGCTGAGGCAGCCCGCCAGCAGGCGGATCAGCAGGCCCGGGGCGAACTGGAGGCGGCCCGCGAAGAACTCGCCTGGCGAATCGACCAGATGCGGGCGGTGCGGGATCGCACGGCCGACGAACTGGCGAAGGCCCGAATGCAGCTGGCCGGCACGGAAGAGGATGCCCGCAAGCTTGCCGACGAGCTCGACGCCCTGGGCCGCACGGCCGAAGCGCTCGAGAACGTGGCGGGCGACGACGCGGGTGTCGAGGCGATCCTCGAACTGGAACGACGGCTAGCGGAGGCCAAGAAGGCCCTCGACGAGGCGAAGGATGCGACCGCCGTGGCGCCCCCGGCCTACGCGGTGGTGCCCTTTGAGGGCCCAACGGGTACCCATCGACGGCCGCTTTACATTGAATGCTGCATTGACGGAGTGTTTCTCCAGCCGGAAGGCATCCGGCTCGGGCCGGCCGATTTCGAGGGGCCGCCCGGACCGGGGAATCCGCTCGCCAGCGCCCTTCGTGCGGCCCGCGAGCACATCGCCCGTTCGCCGGGTGAGTCGGGCGATCCCAACGTCCAGCCCTACCCGTTGCTGCTGGTCAGGCCGTCGGGCGTGATGGCGTATTACGCGGCCCGCGAGTCGATCCAGTCGTGGGGCAGCGAGTTCGGCTACCAGTTCATCGACGAGGAGTGGACGCTCACCTTCCCGCCACGGGATGCGGCGCTCGCCGAGGCGGAGATGCGGGCGGTCGAGGAGGCGCGGCGGCGGCTGGAGTGGCTGGCCCAGGTTCGGCCGGTGAAGAAGTCGGCGAAGCCCGCCACTCAATACCGGGCATCGACGACTCGCGGCGGTGTTGTGTCGAGCGGCGGTCCGAGCGTGCTCGGCGACCAGTCGCGGTTCGACTGGACGGAACAGCAGGCAGGCGGCTCCGCAGGGTCTGGCGGGCCCGGTCGAGGGTTCGTCGCTGGGGGAACGGGTGCGGCTGGCGGCGATGGAGCCCCGATGGGGAG
>JBPCTA010000343.1:0-2945 GCA_051006595.1 Pirellulales bacterium | reverse complement strand
CCGCGGGCCTGCGGGCCTTCGCGATGCGGTTCATCGAGCCGGCGATTCGGGCCGCGCTTCCCGCCACCAGTCCTCGCGGCTGGGCGCTGACCATCATCGGCCTCGAGGAGTATCTGCGGCGGTTTCCTGGCGACCGGCTGGCGCTGACGGCCAGTCACTCTCTCACCCACCAACTGCTCGACCTCCAGCACGGCAATGCCGGCCCCGACTGGCCGTGGTTCGAGAACGTCGTTGCCTACGAGAATGCCCGGCCGTGCCAGGCCCTGATCACGGGCGGCCGGCGACACTCTGACTCCCGCGCGGTCGAGGCCGGCCTGGTCATGCTCGACTGGCTCGCGGAGCGACAGACGTCGGGCGGGCGGTTCACGCCGATCGGCTGTCGCGGATTCCTGCACCGTAACGGCATGGCGGCAGCCTTCGACCAGCAGCCTCTCGAGGCCCACGCGATGGTCGCCGCGTGCCGCGAAGCCTTTGATGCCGTCGGCGACCCGATCTGGCTCGACCGCGCCCGCACGGCATTCGGCTGGTTTCATGGCCATAACGCCCTCGGCACGACGGTTGTCGATCCCCGCACCGGCGGCTGTCGTGACGGACTGCTCGAGGATCGGACCAACGAAAACCAGGGGGCGGAATCGACCCTCGCCTCCATCGCGGCCGTCGTCGAGATGAGGTTTCTGGAGGCGACGCCACCGCCTTCCGCCCCCCAGACTCGCCGACGCAGCAGGCACCACGCCCATGCGCCGCTGACAGACCGTTGCGACACGTACGGACGGTAGGCGGTTCCGTCTTCGAAAGACACTTCCCATGCAGGTCACCCGCACCGGCGTGCTGCTCCGGCCAAACAACGCCCGGGTGCTCTATCGACCGTTCGACCCGGCCAATCCGCGGCGAACGATGCGGATCATCGGACGGGTCATGGCCCTCCCCGACGACGACGTCGCGCGGCGGCTGGAGGCCGTGCTCTCCGAGTTTCATGGACGGCATCAACGACTGATGAACTTCTTCGAGGAGCGATTCGACGCGGTCGAGCATCATCTTCTCACCGACACACCACTCTCCGAGTCGCGACGCCTGCTCATCGGCTCGTACTTCACCCAGGAATACGCCCTCGAGAGCGCGGCGCTCTTCAATCCGTCGATCGTGCTTCACCCCGAACAAAGCGGCCTGCCACCACGCGAGTGCCGGTTCATCGTCAGCCTACGCGCCACCGGCGAGGGCCATGTGTCGAGCGTGGGTTTTCGGGCTGGCACGATCGACGCGAGTGGCACGATCGTGCTCGCCCCACCAACGGGCTTCGTCACGGCTCCCCGCGTGGTCGCCAACGCCGCTTACGACAAGCCGTTGTTCCTGCGGAAGCTCGCTGAACTGGGCGTCGCGGACGGTTTCGTGGAACCGGTCTTCGCGGCGCTCGACGACCGTTTCACGCTCCGAGATCTGGAGGCCTCGCTCACGGCCTCCACGAGGCAGCAGCTGGCTCGCCGTCGCGAATGGGAGCACTTGTCCGCGGCCATTCTGGCGCTGGCAAGGGCCAACTACGAGATCGAGTGCGTTCCGGGCTCCGACATCTCCGAACGGATCATCTTTCCCTACTCGCCCGCCGAGACGAACGGCATCGAGGATGCCCGGTTCGTCCGATTCGTCGAGGACGACGGCTCCGTCCACTACTACGCCACCTTCACCGCCTTCGACGGCAGCGTGGTGCTCCCGCAGTTTCTGGAGACCGAAGACTTCGTCCACTTCCGCATCAGCACCCTCAACGGCCCGGAGATCGCCAACAAAGGAATGGCGCTCTTCCCCCGTCGCATCAAGGGCTCCTACGTGATGCTCTCTCGGCAGGATGGCGAGAACATCCACCTGATGGAGTCCGACATGCTCCACTTCTGGCACGCACGACGGCTCGTTCTTCGGCCCACCCACCCTTGGGAATACGTGCAGATCGGCAACTGCGGCTCGCCGATCGAGACGTCTGCGGGCTGGCTCGTGCTCACGCACGGTGTGGGGCCGATGCGGAAGTATTCGATTGGGGCCGTACTGCTCGATCTCGACGACCCGTCTCGAGTGATCGGCCGGCTTGCCGAACCGCTGCTCTCGCCCAACGAGAACGAACGCGCGGGCTACGTCCCAAACGTTGTCTATAGCTGCGGCTCGCTCGTGCACCACGGGCTGCTCATCATCCCCTACTCAATGAGCGACTTCGCGACGTCGTTTGCCATCGTGCCGCTCGACGACGTGCTCGCGGCCCTGACGTCTGTCAGCGGCCGGCTCGGCTCAGTTGGATGCGGCGACCGGTAGGTGATCGTGAACAAACACCGCCGCGCGGTCGACGACCTCCGGCATCTCCTTGCTCGGCGTGTGCGGCGCGTTCGGGATTGGCACCAGCACACGCTCGACGCCGGCGGCCTCGAGGTCGGCCGCGAACTGCTCGCTCCGCTCGAAGGGCACGGTCGTGTCGGCGGTGCCGTGGATGATGATAGAAGGCGGGTAGTGGGCGTCGAGCGCGCAGAGCCGCATGTCGGCGGCAGGGCTGCCCCAGAGATTCACCAGTGCGAAAAGGCCAGGTGTCTTCGCGTCAGCGGCAGCCGCATTCTCGAGGCCTGCGAGGCTTGTTGCGATCATGCCGCCAGCCGACCCGCCACCGACCGCGATCCGGTCGCGGTCGATCCCCTGCTCGGCAGCATGCGTTCGCATCCAGTTGAGCGCATCGCGGCAATCCTCGACTGGGTCGCGTAGTGTGCCGATGCGATCGTCGTCGCGGTTCACCCGCAGGCGATAGTCCGGCGACACGGCCACATAGCCCCGCTTCGCAAACTCGGTCGCCAGCGTGACGATGTATTTCTGACGCTTGTCCTGCCCCGGCTTGAAGCCACCACCGTGAATCAAGAGGATCGCCGGCCGCTCGCGGTCGGTGTCTCCCTCGGGCGAGTAGATGTCGAGATGCAGCACTT